>JAFSGG010000054.1 GCA_017434775.1 Clostridia bacterium | reverse complement strand
GCTCCTTCCGCTAGCTTACTTGATGAGTTCCAGCTTTTCGGGCTTCTGGGCAGCCTGTTCATGCTCGGGACCGGCATAAACACGCAGCTTGGTAGCCATCTGACGGCCCAGGGGGCCCTTGGGCAGCATGCCAACGATGGCATGACGCACGGCGAATTCGGGCTTTTCAGCAATCAGCTTGCGGTACTTGGTTTCCTTCAGGCCACCAACATAACCGGAATGATGGTAGTAAATCTTCTGATCCAGCTTCTTGCCGGTCAGGACGATCTTGGAAGCATTGATGATGATCACGTGATCACCGGTATCCACATGGGGGGTATAGATGGGCTTGTTCTTGCCACGCAGGATGTTGGCAACCTGGCTGGCCAGGCGGCCCAGCACCATGCCGTCTGCATCAACGACATACCACTTGCGCTCAATGTTCTGCGCATTTGCCATAAAGGTATTCAAGTGAATTTCCTCCTTGAAACGGTCAACTAAGTATTTTTTGCCTCCTGTGATGGTCAGCACATTCGGCGCGTAACAATAGTACCCGGGGCTAGCGGAGCCTATTGATGCGACGATTATGATACTAAATTTTCCTCTGTTTGTCAAGCATTTTTTCAAATTTTCTTCACATTTTTTACAATATTTTGCGCATATATCCGCTTTTTCCTTCATCATTTTGTATATTAGTATTTTTTCTTTCTTTTTACGGCCCCTTTTCTTTCATTTTTGGAAAAAATGGCTTGTATTTTACCTTATTATCTGTTACAATAACTTTTGCGTGTGATTAAACTTGTGTTGATCATATTAAGAAAAATTATTTATACAGGGGGAACCAACAATGGCTGACTTTACCACTGAAAACATCCGTAATATCGCCTTGATCGGCCACGGCTCCGAAGGCAAGACCACCCTGACCGAAGCGCTGCTGTACGCCGCCGGTCATGTGGACCGCCAGGGCAAAGTGGAAGACGGCGCTGCCACCACTGACTTCGATCCCGAAGAAGTAAAGCGTCATATTTCCATCAGCGCTGCCGTCGCGCCCGTGGAATGGAAGGGCACCAAGATCAACGTGATCGACGTTCCCGGTTACTTTGACTTCATCGGCGAAATGGCCGGCGCTCTGCGCGTAGTCAAGACAGCCGGTATCGTGGTCGGCTCCGTCAGCGGCCTCACCGTAGGTGCCGAAAAGGGCTGGGCCAACAGCGTCAAGAACAACGTCGCCCGCATGTTCATCGTCAACCGTATGGACGCTGAAAACGCCAACTTCTCCAAGGTTGTGGATCAGCTGCGTGACAAGTTCGGCACTTCCGTCGTTCCCATGCTGCTGCCCATCGGCTCCGGCAACACCTTCAAGGGCGTTGTGAACGTGCTGGAAAATAAAGCTTTCGAAGGCACCGGCAAGGGCCTGAAGGAAGTTCCCGTGCCCGCCGATATGGCTGACGAAATTGCCACCGCCATGGAAGAAATCACCGAAGCCGCTGCCGGCGCCGATGATGAACTGATGATGAAGTACCTGGAAGGCGAAGAACTGACCCACGAAGAAATCCTCTTCGGTTTCCGTGAAGGCATGCAGTCCGGCGCCATCGTGCCCGTTGTGGCCGTTTCTGCCACCACCGGCATCGGCATTGCCAAGCTGCTGGATATGATCAGCGTCTATCTCCCCTCCCCCAAGGGCGGCAAGATGGAAGGCGTCAACCCCAAAACCGGCGATAAGGTTACCCGCATCTGCGATAACGGCGAACCCTTCTCCGCTTTCGTGTACAAGACCATTGCTGACCCCTTCGTTGGCAAGCTGAGCCTGTTCAAGGTTTGCTCCGGTTCCATCACCCCTGCCACCGCGCTGTACAACTCCACCGCTGAAAAGGCTGAAAAGGCCGGCGGCCTGTTCATGATGCGCGGCAAGAAGCAGCAGAACGTTAACGTCCTCAACGCCGGCGATCTGGGCGCTCTGTCCAAGCTGCAGTTCACCAATTCCGGCGATACTCTGTGCGACGCCGCAAACCCCGTGAAATACGCTCCCATCGACTTCCCCGCCGCCTGTATCTCCAAGGCCATTTCCGCCGCCAAGCAGGGCGAAGAAGATAAGGTGTTCTCCGGCCTGGCCCGCCTGCAGGAAGAAGATCCTTCCATTAAGGTGGAAAAGAATACCGAAACCACCGAAACCCTGGTTTCCGGTCAGGGCGAACTGCACCTGGATGTGATCCGCAACAAGCTGGCCAGCAAGTTCGGCGCTCAGGCCAACCTGAACGATCCCAAGATCCCCTATCGTGAAACCATCCGCAAGAAGGTTTCCTGCCAGGGCCGCCACAAGAAGCAGTCCGGCGGTCACGGCCAGTTCGGTGATGTGTGGATCGAATTCTCCCCCATCGGCGATACCAACATCGACTTCGAATTCGAAGATGCCGTGGTCGGCGGCGCCGTACCGCGCAACTTCATCCCCTCTGTTGAAAAGGGCCTGCGTGAAAACATCCGCAAGGGCGTTCTGGCCGGCTATCCCATGGTGGGCCTGCATGCCAAGCTGTACGATGGTTCCTACCACGCTGTTGACTCTTCCGAAATGGCCTTCAAGACCGCTGCCCGCATCGCTTACAAGAAGGGCTGCATGGAAGCCAGCCCCGTGCTGCTGGAGCCCATCATGCACGTGGAAGTGTTCGTTCCCGATGAATACATGGGCGACATCATGGGCGATATGAACAAGCGCCGCGGCCGCATCATGGGTATGGATCCCATCGATGGCCTCCAGCGCGTCACCGCCGAAGCCCCCATGGGTGAAATGTTCAAGTACGCCACCGACCTGCGCTCCATGACGCAGGCCCGCGGCTCCTTCACCATGAGCTTCGAACGCTACGAAGAAATGCCTGCCGATGCTGCCAAGAAGATCATCGAAAACGCCCAGAAGGACGAGGACGAAGAAGAATAATTCTGGCGGCTTACAGCCAAATAACACACAAGCCACGGCCATTATGCCGTGGCTTTTCTTTTGATATCATGCATTTGAACCTGCACAACGGGTACATATTGACATCTTAAGTGCCCGGATTTATAATTGTATTATAATATCAAGTCGTTTACTCCCCTGAGAAATGAAACAGAAGAGGTATATCCATGAATCATCCCATTGAACTCATTGGCTTTTACGATCGTTTGCGTTCGATGTTTGCCACATATGGTTTCCACGATGAATACAATGACGATTTACCTGAATTGTTACAGACCTTATCTTCTAATTTTGCCGTACATTATACCCAGGAACATAGATACCACGATTGGCAATTGATGACCCTTCGACAGGATCAGATAAAACACACACTGGATCTTCAGCTGTATTTTCCCGTCTATTCCAATGGCCGGAAGACCATCAAGAGGGAAATCGTAACGCTTTCCTTTGGCGCCGTTGAGGATTATCGCACATTCAATCCATTAGCTAACTTCGGTTTTGAGGACGAACAGGATCTGCTGGACATTGATATCGGCGGCATCTACATCACCGCTACCAGCGATGTAAATACCGTGACCCCCACTGGCTATCGCTGCTGTATCACACTGGTAACTGGCTTGCAGATTTCTTTCCGGTTCACCTCTTTTTCCTTTTCTATGAAATAAGAAATAAAGGGCGCATATCCTGTACCTTTCAGACTGTAAAAAAACTACTCCGGGAATGCATGAAGGGGACACAGCCCCTTCATAGGTAATCCACAGGGGTGGCTTTGCCGCCACGATGGCCAAACCTGCCGCCGCCTGTGGCGGATGCAGGCAAGTAAAGGCCCAATGAGGCACAGAGCCCGTGCCGTTTTCGGCAACGGGCGACGATGCCGAATTGTGAGCAGGTGCCTAGGACACTTCCCATATCAATTTACGGCCGTAAAAATAGGGTTTACAGCTTCCGGAAGGAGGCTGTAAACCCATTTTTGCAGTAAATGTGATGTTCCAATTGATAAACTGCTTTAGCTTATTTTCAATCGCTGGTTGTTAAAAACACTTTTTTGACAACCAGTAAGGCGCATACATCCTGCGCCTTTTTGCTTACCACAGTTTTTCCACCGTCACATCCTCAAAATAATAGGTAACAATTTCTTCGGCTGTCTTTCCGCTTTCCGCCATGCCATAGGCGCCCCACTGGGGCATACCCACGCCGTGACCGTAGCCTTTGCCGCTCATATTCACTTTGCCGTCAGTAAAATTCAAAGTGGAAAGCAGGGTGGAACGCATTTGGGTGGAACCAAGGGCAATGCGCAGATTGGCCGCATTCACTTCCTTGCCGTTCACCAAGATCGTTTCAGCGCGGCCACTGACACCGCGCTTACCTACCTGCAAGCTTTCGATGGACGAAATGCCTTTCACGCCGCATTGCTTTACTGCCGACAAAAATTCTGTCTCTGTGAAGGATGTTTCCCACTCCCGTGCTTCCTCCGGCGCCTGATCACTGTCCAGCCCGGCTGTTACTTTGGTATATCCCGGTTCTTCCTTCTCATAGTTCAGCCCCACCTTGGCTTCCGCCGTCATGCCGCCGGAATGGGCATGAAACCAGGCGTAGGGCAACGCTCCTTTATGGCTGAGCACCATGCCCTCCGTTTCTTTCACCGCCTGCTCCACCCGTTCATTGATGGCAGTATTATCATAGGCTTGTGCCTCCTCAATATCCGTGGAAATATCGGCACCGGGATATTTACTCTCTTTTTCCTCACAAAATTTCAGCACAAATGTCCGTGCCAGGATCGCCTGGGCTTTCAGTGCTTCCATGGGCCAGTCGTTTTTCATTTCGCCAGCCACCACACCCATCAGGTAGGTTTCCAGATCCATTTCTGTGATAATTTCTTCGTCCATATCGTATACCTTGACAATGGGAATTCCCTGCTCATTCACCTGCAGTTTTTCCGGTATTGCAGGCGTATCCCGCACCGGTTCCGGCGTGCTTTCCGGCGCCGTTTCTGCCCCGGATGCGCAGCCGGCAAGCATTACCATACATGCCGTCAGAATCAATAAAAACAAACATTTCCGCATAACAAAAGCCCTCCTTATGAAGCAAGCATGTGCATTTTGCTTTGCTTTCATGCGGAGGGCTTTTTTCAATTTATGTCAGTTTTTCTCAACCTACAGCGCCGCCGTCATCAAACAGCGCATTGAAGGTCTTGGTGCCCACAATGCCATCCGGCGTCAGGCCGTTGTCATTCTGGAAAGCCACCACGGCATCATAGGTTTTGGTGCCGAATTTGCCGTCGTCTTCGCCGGCAGGCAGATAGCCTTTTTCAATCAGCTTCTGCTGCAGGCGGCGTACGTCCGTGCCATGGCTGCCCTTGACGAGCTTACGGTTGTTGGTCCCCACGGAGGTTTCGGGGTTCACGGTATTATCCTGTTCAGCATTGGTAATATCAATCTGGAAAATGGCCGTCCAGGTTTCTTCGCCCACAATGCCGTCCACCTTGGCAAGGCCCTTATCCTTCTGGAACTTCTTTACGGCCGCTTCGGTCTGTTCGCCAAAGATGCCGTCCGCTTTGCCAAAGAGATAATTGGCAGCCTTCAGGCGCATCTGCAGCTGGGCCACGTCATTGCCATGGCGGCCCTTCTTCAGCACGCGGGTATAATCCGTAGTGGTTTCGTCCTTATCCGGCACAATCTGATCCATATCTTCCTGATCCACAGCGGTGGGCCAGATATAACGCCGTTCCATGCTGCCAAGAATACCCGTCTGTTCCAGGTTATTCTTACGCTGCACGCTCTGGATGGCAACGGCCGTCTTTTCATCAAAATAGCCGGTGGCAGAAACGGAAGTATAGTTCATGTTGATCAGCTTCTGCTGCAACACATACACATCATAGCCGCGCATGCCCACTTTCAGCGTGCGCACGGGAATGCCGCCGTTGAAAAGAGCGGCTTTTTGATTATGCAGGGCATTGTAGCTGGCGGTGCCGTATTTGCCGTCCACCTTCAGGCCCACGGAAGCCTGGAAATTTTCCACAGCCGCCCGCACACTGGGCCCGTAAATACCATCCACAGGACCGGTATAGTAGTAGTTATCCCGCAGATCTTTCTGCAGCACTTCCACAGCATCACCATAAGAACCGCTGGACAGGGTGCCGCCCACAATGGGCGCAGTTTCGCTCTTGGCCTTGGCATCGGCCGAATAGAGGGCTGTCATGGTGGCAGAGCCCAGCACACCGTCAACATCCTTGCCCTTGAAGCCGTTTTCCTTCTGGAAAGACTTCACCGCACTGATGGTCAGGGGGCCGAAATTGCCGTCCACATCACCGTCATAGTAGTTCAGATCCTTCAGACGCTGCTGCACTTCCATGGGGTTCACAGCCGTGCCGCTTTCCAGCTTGGCCATGGTAGCAGGACCGGCTTTACCGTCCACTTTCAGCCGGTTAGCCTTCTGGAAGGACTTCACGGCCGTAGCCGTGGCCACATCAAAGGTGCCGGTGGCACTGCCCATGTAGCAGCCGTTATTGGAAAGCAGCACCTGCAGTTCCTTTACGTCATCGCCGGTCTGGCCCAGCTTCAGGGTGCGTTCTGCTGCCAAAGCACCGGCAGGCACCATCATAGCCAATACCAGCAAGATAGCCAAAAGTCGTTTCATGTTCATTCTCCCTTCGTGGAAATGGTGATCCATTCTCTTTTCCATATATAAGACGAATCGCTCCCACCTTTTGTTACAACCACTGGAAAAGTTTACACAGGTAAATCCTTTTCCCGGCTATTGGATCCGTCTTTTTTCGTTTTCTATTATACCATTATTTTATAGGAAAATGATGTAATTTTTATTTCAATTCATCGAAACTTCGGTAATAACTGTAACAATTTCAGTTACCAGGCAACAAATCCATCACGGCCATCGCCTGTGCCACCGTATCCACGCCGTGGAGCTGCACGCCGTTTATCTTTTCCATCCCTTTCAGATTGTCCCTGGGACAAAGGATGTGCGTGAAACCCAGCCGCAAACATTCCATTACCCTTCTTTCCATCTGGGCAATAGCCCGCACTTCCCCGGCCAGGCCCACTTCCCCCATGACCGCCCAATCAGCAGGAATATTCCGATCCGTATAGGAGGATGCAACCGCCATACAAAGTGCCAGATCCGCCGCCGGTTCATTGAGGGATAATCCGCCGGCTACATTGATGAACACATCCCGGTTGTACATTTTCAGCCGCGCCCTTTTTTCCATCACGGCCAGTAGCAGCATCACCCGGCTGGTATCCATGCCATCCGCCGTGCGACGGGGCACCTGGTAAAAAGACTGGGTCACCAATGCCTGAATATCCACCAGCATGGGCCGGCTGCCTTCCAGGCCGCAAAATACGCAGCTGCCGCTTGCGCCCTTGGCCCGCTGGGAGAGCAAGGTTTCGGAAGCATTTTTCACTGCCCGCATACCGGTACCCGTCATTTCAAAAATGCCCAGTTCATTCACCGAACCAAAACGGTTCTTCACGGCTCTGAGCAGCCGGTATTCATGCTGATGATCCCCTTCAAAATAGAGAACCACATCCACCATGTGTTCCAGCACCCGGGGCCCGGCCAGGCTGCCTTCTTTGGTTACATGCCCCACCAGGAAAATGGCACACCCTTCCGTTTTGGCATAGCGCATCAACAGAGCGGCACTTTCCCTTACCTGGCTCACACTGCCGGGTGCGCTGCCCATTTCCGGCCGGTAAACCGTCTGGATGGAGTCCACTACGCAGTAATCCGGCTGAATCTGCCGCAGTTTTTCCTCAATATGGTCCATCGCCGTTTCGGTGAGGATGGTCATATTGCTGTTTTCCACCCCCAGCCGCTGGGCGCGCAGGCGGATCTGCCGGGCACTTTCTTCACCACTGATGTACAATACCCGTTTGCCCTCCCCGGCCAGATGCGCGCACACCTGCAAAAGTAAGGTGGATTTGCCGATACCCGGGTCGCCGCCCACCAGCATCAGTGCACCTTCCACAATGCCGCCGCCAAGCACCCTGTCCAGCTCGTCCATGCCGCTTTTCTGGTACACATGAGCGCCGGCCTCAATCGCTTTCAGGGGCAGGGCTTCATTGCCCAGCCCGCCTCTTTGCTTATATTCTTTCTGCACAGGCGCTTCCTGCACAATGGTTTCTTCCATGGTATTCCAGGCGCCGCAACCCGGGCATTTCCCCATCCATCTTGGGGATTCGGCACCGCAGGCCGTGCACACAAAACTGCTCTTTTTCTTGGCCATGTTTTCATTCGCTCCCTTTTTCGGTATGCTAATGTATTTTTCGTCATCCGCTTTGTAAATTCCTGCAAAACCCGGTTTTTCTCATTGCATCACTTTCTTATTTAATATATAATAAAATGAAACCCATTGAAAGGAGATCCTTATGGCCAAATATCAGGATCCCATTTTTACCGAAAAGAAAAAGTCGCATCCCGGTCTGATCATTACACTGATCCTGATCGTTCTCATTCTGTTGATTACTATTTTCTTTAATATCATCAATAACAGCCGGGTAAGCCTGGAAAAACGTTCCATCACCATTGCTTCCCTACCCAAACAGGCAGAAAACTTGCGTATTCTGCATATTTCCGATTTGCATGGCCTCTCTTTCGGCAAAGATCAGGAACGCATTGCCGATACCCTGAAAGGCAGCCATTACGATATTGTCTGCTTCACCGGCGATGCCACGGATGCAAACGGCAATTATGACGCCTTTCTGGATCTGATCCGCCTGTTCCCCAATACTCCCTTCTATTTCATTTCCGGCGATGAAGATCCTGCACCCCTGATTGCCACCGCACATAGCGGCACCTCCCCAAAGGCAGCCTACATTCAGCAGGCGGAGGACCTGGGGGCCATCTATCTGGATGCCCCGGTGAAGCTGACCAGCGGCACATCCTCCCTCTGGTTATCCCCGGAATGGGTCTATTCCGTGGATGCTCAGGTAACGGAACGTGCCCTGAACACCCGTCAGGAAGAACTGATGCAGGAGCCCGATTCCCCGGATAAATCGGCAGCGCTGGCCGCCATCACCTACCAGCAGGACCGGCTGGAAAGAATCCGAGCCGCCCGGCGTCAGATGCTGCCCTCCGATACCCACATTGCCCTTTCTCATCATCCCCTGACCAATCAGGATATGCACAACCTGTTGGAATTCCTCAATACCGATAATGAAAGCCATGTGAACCACATTTCGCTGATTCTTTCCGGCCATTATGTGGGCGGACAATGGCAGCTGCCCCTGATCGGCCCGTTGAAAGTGCCGGCCACTTCCGGCCTCGGCAATAACGGCTGGTTCCCGGATCGTACCTTCGTTTCCGGCCTGTCCTATACCCTGGGTATTGCACAGTATGTTTCTCCCGGCCTTGGCACATCCGCAGAAAACGGGCTGCCCGGCATGCGCCTTTTCAATACACCCACCATCACCCTCATCACCCTTACCACCCGAATGACCAATTGACAGAGAGGTTTTCATCATGTCCAAGAAATATTACAACCGCGAACAGAGCTGGATCAAATTCAACGGCCGTGTGCTGGAAGAAAGCTGCAATTTGGATAATCCTCTGCTGGAAAGGGGAAAGTTCCTGTCCATCTGTGCCTCCAATCTGGATGAATTTTTCATGGTGCGCATCGGCGGCCTGGTACGCAATGTGGATGCCGGGGCCACCAAAGTGGATGCCGCCGGCATGACCGCTCAGGAACAATTGGCCGCCATTCTGCCCCAGGTGCAGGCGCAGGTGGCCCGGCAGTATTTGTTGCTCAATGCAGAATACATGCCAGCCCTCAATCAGGCCGGCATTCATCTGCTTTCTGTCAAAGAACTGAGCAGCGATCAGAAATCCTGGCTTTCCGAATATTTCGATACCCAGGTATCACCCCTGCTGACCCCCCGTGCCATTGATGATAAGCGTCCTTTCCCGCTGCTGGCTGCCAAATGCCTGCATGTAGCCCTGCTGCTGCCCCCGGCAGTGAAAACCGGCGCGCCCCGGATGGCGCTGATCCCCCTGCCCACCAAACTTCCCCGTATCACCATGCTTCCCACCGGTAAAGGCCGCGCCCGGGGTGTGCTGCTGGAAGATGTGATCACTCTGTTTGCGGGCCGGCTCTTTGGCGGTGCCGCCCCCATCGCTGCCATGCCCTTCCGTCTCACCCGGAATACGGATTTTGTCTATGACGACAGCGACGTGGATGCCCTGATTGTGGAAATGCGCAAGAACCTGAAAAAGCGCAAGTGGGGCAAGGTGGTGCGCCTGGAAGTGCCCAAGGGCAGCGATAACCGGCTTTTCACCCGGATCAAAAAGTATCTGGATGTGGCAAGCGAATTTGTTTTCCAGGTGGACGGCCCGCTGAATCTGGATTTCTTCATGAAACAGCTGTCCTCCCTGCCGGACTGCGATGACCTTCGCTTCCCCGCTTTCACACCTTATGTGAATCCTGCCCTGCAGGAAAATAAGCCTGTGTTTGATGCCATCCGGGAAGGCGACATCCTTTTGAACCATCCTTATGACAGCTTCGACCCCGTGGTGCGCCTCATTGACGAAGCGGCGGATGACCCGGACGTTATGGCCATCAAGCAGACGCTGTACCGTGTCAGCGGCAAAAGTCCCATTGTGGCCGCCCTTTCCCGGGCAGCCCAGCAGGGCAAGCAGGTCACCGTGCTGATCGAAGTGCGTGCCCGCTTTGACGAAGAAAACAATATCAACTGGTGTCTGGCATTGGAAAAGGCCGGCTGCCATGTGTTCTACGGCGTGCCGAACCTGAAATGCCACTCCAAAATCACCCTCATCGTCCGCAAGGAAGAAAACACCCTGCGCCGCTATGTGCATCTGGCCACCGGTAATTATAACGATTCCACCGCAAAATTGTATACAGACTTTGGCCTCCTCACCTGCAACGAAGCCATCGGTCGGGATGCCAGCGCTTTCTTCAATTCCATCACCGGGTTTGAAGAAATGCCCATGGAAGAACTGATCGTTTCTCCCACCATGCTGCGCAAGAAACTCAATCAGCTGATCCGCCGGGAAAAGGAGAACGCCCTGGACGGTAAACCCGCCCGGATTGTGGCCAAGATGAATTCGCTGGTGGATCCCAAGATCATTGCCAAGCTTTATAAAGCCGCTGATGCCGGCGTGCAGATTGACCTGATCGTCCGCGGCATCTGCTGCGCCAGGGTAAAGGGCCATGAAAATCTGCGCATCCGCTCCATCGTAGGCCGTTTCCTGGAACATTCCCGGGCTTTTGTGTTCTATAACAACGGCGAACCGGAAGTTTTCCTTTCTTCGGCCGACTGGATGCCCCGGAACCTGGATAAACGGGTGGAAATCATGTTCCCGGTGCTGGATCCCTTCCTGCGGGATCGGGTGATTGCATCCCTGGAAGATGAACTGCATGATAACCGCAAAGCCTGGCAAATGAAAAAGAACGGCGAATACCGCCGGGTGAAGCGCACCCTGCCGCCGCTCAACAGCCAGGAAACCCGGATTCTTGGCCATGCCAAATTGAATGAGGATTTTTTCAATGATGCAAGAGAAGAAGAATGACGGCTGTCAAACTCATGAAAATCCGGTTGAAACCCTTCGGTTTTCTGCTTCGCCTGTACGTTTGCAAAAACACTTCCTGCGCTTTTTCAAACAAATAGACGGCTATTATTTCCTGTTGGCTTTTGCCATGATGGGCATGTTCTGGTGCCTGCACCTGCTGCTTGGCGGCGGCTTTGCCGCTCCCACATTCTATAATACCTATACCCGGCAGGCCATGGCCTGGCGGCAGGGCCTTTTGCATCTGCCCCAGGATTTTCCCTGGCTGGAGCTGGCGGTTTATCCCCAGGTATTTGAGGGCGGCACCCTGCTGACCCAGCATGCCAACTACTACGTTTCCTTTCCGCCGCTGCCCTCGGTGGTGCTGCTGCCCTTTACCTTCATCTTCGGCGAACAAACGCCGGATAATCTGCTGGTGAAGCTGTATGGGCTGATCGGCTGCTTTGCCATTTATGCCAGCCTGAAAAAGGCTGGAAACAGCCGCCCGGCTGCAGCATTGCTTTCTTTTCTGATCACCACGGCTTCTTCCGCCCTGCCCATGATGCTCAACGGCGCCGTCTGGTATCATGCCCAGATGCTGGCTTTCATGCTGATGTGCCTTTCCGTTATGCTGATGCTCAAGGGCATGCCCACCGGTTCCCTGTTTCTGTATGCGCTGTCCGTTGCCTGCCGGCCGTTTGATGCCCTGTATGGGCCCCTGCTGTACTTTTTCTATCTGAGAACACACAGGGATCAGCCTTTCAAAAAAACAGCGCTGCAGCTGCTGCCAGGGACAGTACTGGGCCTTTGTGTAGCCGGAGGCCTTGCATGGTACAACGCAGCCCGCTTTGGAGACGTGCTGGAATTCGGCCACAATTACCTGCCGGAATTCTCCTTCCAGGGGGGAATTCAGTTTTCGGCATCCCATGTGAAAAATCACATTCCCACCTTTGTGCTGGGGTCTCCCCTGTCGGTTTCTCATGACGGCAGCTATTCCTTCAACGCTTTCGGGTATTCCCTGTTCCTGGCCTGCCCCGCCATTACGCTGATGCTTTTACAAGCCATCCGGGATCTCATCCAAAAACGCTTTACTTTGGTAAAGCTGGCCATCCTCCTGTTTATGGCTGTGCAGCTTTTCCTGCTGCTGATGCACCGTACCTTCGGCGGCTATCAGCTGGGCGCCCGGTATGTGGTGGATCTGGTTCCCTATGCGGTCATGTACTTTGGCATCAGCCGGGAAGAAAAAGGCCGCAACGCCCTCTTTATTACACTGCTTTTCCTGGTGCTTGTTTTCACCGGAGTGGGGATCAGTTTTATTCACATCTGATGTCCCTTTCCTGTAAATCCTGCCGGCATTCCCTTGTCATTTTCTGTCGGCTTTGGTATAATGTTCTCAATCGTTCAGGACGGAGGAAATGCTATGCTCAAAAGAATTCTGGCACTTGTGCTGGCAATGATACTGCTTGCAATCGGTGTTGTAGCCGAAAACATCCACAACTACGATAAAAAGAAGGGCGGCTATACGTACGTTACCTTCGGTTCCTATCCCGAAGATAAGAATGGCAATGTGGCCCCCATCCTCTGGCGTGTGCTGGAAACGGACGGAAAGGAAGCGTATCTGCTGACGGAATATATCGTGGATGTCCATTATGTGCATCTGGATACCGTCAATTATCGTTATCTCGATTGGAAAGACAGCGACCTTTTTGCCTACCTGCAGAATGAATTTTTGCCCCGTGCCTTTACAGCTCAGGAGCAGGCAGCCCTTTTGCAGCGCACGGAAGACGGCGGTCTTGTGTCTCTGCCCAAGATAGACGATATCCGAAACAAAGCCTATGGTTTCAACGACAATAAATCCCGGGAATGTGCCGGTACGGATTATGCCAAATCCATCGGTCTATTCCAGTATAACGATCACAACAGTCCCTGGGTATCCCGAAACAAATCCCAGGATCGTCCCCAGCAGCAGCGCCGCGTAATGGACGACGGCAAGCTGGGCACCGTTCCCTGCGGCAATGTGGACCTGGGTGTGCGTCCCATCGTGTATGTCAATCTGAGCCTTGTTTCCATCAACGGCGGCAGCGGCACAAAAGACGACCCCTTCCAGCTGGCCTCCATGGTGGAACCGGCTTTCCCTGTGCAGGCAACTCAGGCCCCCGCCGTGCCTACACCGGCTCCGGTGATGGAAAGCAATCCGGATGATGATCTGTCCGCACTGATCAGCCAGATGGCCCAGGAAAAGGAAGAAGCGGCCCAGGCAACGCCCCTGCCCACGCAGGCGCCTGTCTCCCCGGCTCCCACCCCCATCCCTGCGGCTACTCCTGCCCCCACCGCTGTGCCTGTCAAGAATACCGCTGCTCCGTCTTCCGTCTCTCTGCCGCAAGCCACTCCCTTCACCATCGGCGGCATTGTGTACCAGACAGAAGAAGGCGTTGTGGTCACCTCCCTCAAGGCAGTCACCCCTTCGCCCCTTCCCACCGCTGCACCCACACAGATTCCTGCCCTTGCCACCCCCGCTGAGGATGAAAAGCAGCCGGAATCCACCCCCATTCCCGTAACCACCCCTGAAACAAAGCCTCAGGCAAAGGACGGCGTGTTCACCGCTGCCGCCGATCCCACCTACATCCATCCCTCTTTCCCGGAACTGACGGATGAAGGTTTCCTGCCGGAAGGTCAGGCAGAATTTGTACTGAAGGATCCTGCCAACGGCCTGTGGCTCTATGCCGATCAGCAGCTGCGTATTGAAATCGTCCGCAAGGTCGGTACCAATTTCAAAAAACAGCCCCTCACCTGGTTCGAAGCACGCATCTTCACCCGGGACAATTCCGAACTGTTCGATATGTACCCCTGGGATGAAGCCAACTACAAAAACCACTATAAACTGGCCTATGCCAATGAAATTGCCCGGAAACACAAGCTGGTTTTCGCCATCAACAGCGACTATTTCATTTTCCGTGAAGGCCGCCAACACGACGCCGACGTGAACTATACCTATCCCAAGGGCCTCATCATCCGTGACGGGGAAGTGTTCTACGATGTACCCCGCAAGAGCAATACAGAGGTTTATCCGCCACTGGACGTAATGGCCATGTACCCCGACGGCACCTTGCAGGTGCACATCACCGGCACCATGACCGCCAAGGAAATTCTGAAAACCGGCCCCACCGACACGCTTTCTTTCGGCCCCATTCTGGTGGAAAACGGTGAAATCAGCCCTCGTTCCAAGGTATTTGGCACCGCTGCTGCCCCCCGTACCGGCTTTGGCTATGTGGAACCCGGCCATTATGTGTGTGTCATGGCCGAAGGCCGCATTGACGGCGGCGACGGCGAAAACTGCGCCTGGCTGGCTGAACGCATGCATGAAATGGGCTGCCTGACCGCCCTGAACCTGGATGGCGGCGCCACCTCCACCATGCTGTTCATGGGCGAACAGATCAATAAGAGCGGCAATTACGGCAGCGTAACCAACCGCAAACAGAACGAACTGATCGGCATCGGTTATTCCGACAGTATCGGTCAATAATATCTCAAACAAAAACGTTGCGTTTCAAAGCAAAACGCAACGTTTTTTTATATGAAAACCGCTGCTTTTCAGCAGCGGTATCTTTATTCATTGGAATGGCTGATGGTGATGGTGTCGGCATCGCCCATATCCGAGTATCGTTTGATGTAATCCTGGATAGCCTGCCGGGCCAATGCATCGCAGCGGATGTTTTCCGGATGATCGGCATGGCCTTTTACTTTATGGAACGTCATGATGTGCCCTTTTTTCCGGATGGTCAGCAACAGCAGCCGCCACAGATCCTGATTTTCCACCGGCTTGCCCTCGCTGTTTTTCCAGGCGCGTTTCTGCCAGTTATCCAGCCAATGTTCGTTAAAGGCATTCACAAGGTAAGCAGAATCGGAATATACATGCACATTGCACTGCATTTTCAGTTTGCCAAGCGCACTGATCACCGCGAACACTTCCATGCGGTTATTGGTCGTCTGGGGCATGCTGCCGCTCAGTTCCATTTCGTGCTGACCATAACGCAAAATGGCCGCCCAGCCGCCGGGACCGGGATTGCCCGAACATGCGCCATCGGTAAAAATCTGCACTGTCTTGAGGTTCTCGCTCATGTCTTTTGCCTCCATTAACATTCCATCCTACTATACCATATCCTGTGGCTTTTTGCAATTCCTTCCCCCACATATCATGGCATCTTTTCGCCCGTTCCCACATATATTTTCCCATCTGACAGGAGGCGCAGCTATGATCAAAGAAACGGAACAGATCACCCCAACCAAGCCCTATGAAGAAATCCCCTCCATTCCGCGTCCCAGCGGTATGCTGAAACTGACAAGAAACACAGCTTTCCTCATGCTGCTGCTTGTGTGCCTGGCATCCATCCACAACCAGCAGCTGCCGGATGGCCGCACGGTGCTCACCGCTGTTCAATCCACGGTGGATCAGGAATGGGATGAAAGTCTTGGCAGAATTACTTTTGTGGATAATATGATGCCCCAAACCCTTTCTGTATTCTTTCAGGAAGAAGAAACGTATTCCCTTTCCCTTCCCTGCAACGGCACCCTTGTGCATCTTTGGGAAACCCATGCGCCCTATGTATCTTTTAATACCGCAGGATCCGTTCTGGCCATTGCGGACGGTGAAGTAATGAGCCTGTCTCATGACAGCACGGATCAGCTATCCCTTCGCATCCGACATGAAAACGGCCTGGAAAGCGTATATTATCACTTGGCGTCCACACCTCTGCGGGAAGGGGATATGGTAACTTCCGGCGAGGCCGTCGGCAGCTTGCAAGAAGGCCACAATCTGGTGCTGGATGTAAGACGAAACGGCTTATCCATCGATCCTGTTGCTTATTTCAGGAATTCTCCATGAACATTCCGCTGAAAAAAACAGTACTGAAAGTGCATCCTTTGTTCCCGGCTCTGTTTCTGTTTTCTTTCTTTACCGGAAAACAATCGGTGCTGTTCACCCTGCTTGCGCTGTTGCTGCACGAAAGCGGCCATCTGCTGGTTCTGCGGCTTTTTCATCTGCAGCCCAGCCAGATATCCCTGACCCCCTTCGGAGGCCTCATAGAACTGCCGGAGAACGGAAAGAATGCCTTTCCGGCCGCATTCTTTACCGCCGCAGCAGGCCCTCTGTTCAGCTTGCTCGGCTTCATCCTCAGTCCGTATCTTTTCAAGTGGCAGATTCTCTCTTTCTCGTCCGCTTTCTCTTTTATGCATGCTAATCTGCTGCTACTTCTGTTCAATCTTCTGCCGGTATTGCCGCTGGACGGCGGTCGGATGTTGCAAGCAATCCTCTCCCGTTTTTTCCGCCGAAAGCCCGTTTCGAACGCATTATTGATCCTCGGCAACGTCATCGCCCTCAGCCTGATCGGTCTGTCCGTATACGGTGCTGTTCAGGGGCAATATCAGTTTGCCCCGGCCTTTGCCGGGCTGTATGTGCTGTACGGCTGCGGTATGGAAAACCGCTGCTCCGCCTATCATTACTACACCAATCTCATTTCCCGGCGTTCCCGACCCCTTGCCCATCCCCTGCCGGTACAGCAGCTGGCCGTATCCGCTAAAACGCCTTTGGAAAACATGCTGCCCAGGCTGAAAGCCAATCATTATCATCAGTTTTCCGTACTGCATGATGACGGCATGGCGCTGCTTGGCAGCCTGAACGAAGCGGAATACTGTGCACTTCTGATGGAAAACAGTTTCCTCACCTTTGCCGATGCCCTCCATCACATAAACAAACAGCGCTCCAAATGATCGGAGCGCTGTTTTGTATTCACCATTTTTGTGGCACATGGGGACAGGCCATTCGCTTTTTTGCAGCCCTTAGTTCCACATAGCAGCCGCACAGGCCGCAGGTGCCGTTGATAAGCTTATCGCAGGTTTGGCAGAGGGAAAGCCTTTCTTTCCGCACCGCTTCCTCTGCCTTTTCGTCTTCCGGCAACAGGGCAATACGCTCTGCAATCAGCTTCTGCAATTCCCCTTCTTCCGGCATCTGGGACAAAAGGCACCTTTTGCAAGGTTTTTTCGCCGGGATTACTTCAGGCATACCGTCACTTCCGCCACGCTGCAGGGCGGCAGATTCAACTTAATTTCGCCGTTTGCCAGCACTTCATAATCGGTGAACGGCTGCACTTCCACAGGAGTCTTGCCAAAGTCGTTGTACTGGTGCATTTCGCCATTTAGAATTCGGGCAGATACGCCGGCAATTTCCTTGTCCCGGATAGCCACCGCCGTTTCAGCCTTTTCATCCGCGCTGAGGTTGGCCACCGTCAGGGTTACCTTGCCCTCCTTTTCGGAGGCAGAAGCCGTCAGTTGGCCCATTTTGTGGGTTTCATCGCCGGTTTCATTGCAGATCACAAAGCAATCCACTTCTTTAGCATCCTGGTGCGCTTTATACAGGTCAAACACATAATAGGTGGGGGTCAATACCATCTGATCCCCTTCCGTCAGGATCACAGCCTGCAGCACATTCACCGTCTGGGCCAGATTGGCCATCACCACACGGTCGCAGTGGCGGTTGAAGATGTTCAGGGTAATGGCAGCCACCATGGCGTCCCGCATGGTGTTCTGCTGGTAGAGGAAACCGGGGTTGGTGCCGGGCTCCACATCATACCAGGTGCCCCATTCGTCCACGATCAGGCCGATACGCTTATCCGGATCATACTTATCCATGATCTTGTCATGATTGGTGACGAAGGTATCCATGTCCGCTGCCCGGGACAATACCTTGTAATAATCCGCCGTATCAAATTCCGTGGCACTGCCTTTTTTCTGCCAGTCACCGCAGAGCGTGTAGTAATGCAATGTAATGGCATCCATATAAGGAGCTGCCCGCTGCATCAGCACTTCCATCCAGTTATAGTCCCGATCCGTGGGGCCGCAGGCGATGCGGTAAAGCTTATTCTTGCCGTAATTGCGGCAATAAGTCTGGTAGCGGCGGAATTCATCGGCATAGTATTCCGGCCGCATATTGCCGCCACAGCCCCAGCTTTCATTGCCAACGCCCCAATATTTCACGTTGAAAGGCTCTTTCCTTCCGTTCTTCCAGCGCTGCTGTACCACGGAAGAATCCCCTTCGCTGTTGAGGTATTCCACCCATTCGGCCATTTCGCGCACGGTGCCGCTGCCCACATTGGCATTGATGTAGGGTTCGCAGCCGATCTGCTGGCACAGTTCCATAAATTCATGGGTACCGAAGGAATTATCCTCCACCACGCCGCCCCAGTTGGTGTTCACCATACGTTTGCGGCTTTCCTTGGGGCCAATGCCATCCTGCCAATGATATTCATCGGCAAAACAGCCGCCCGGCCAGCGCAGCAGCGGCGCTTTGATCTTTTTCAGCGCTTCCACCACGTCCGTGCGCATGCCCTTCACATTGGGGATATTGCTTTCTTCCCCCACATACAGGCCCTGATAAATACAGCGGCCCAAATGTTCGGAAAAATGGCCGTAAATATTCTTATTAATGGTGCCTTTGCTGCGGTTCACATCCAGCGTAATTCTGTTCATATCGTTCTCCTCAACCCGTTCTCGGTGTTACTGCACAGGCTTCGGAGGAATCTTATCCCAACCGGCATACTGCATCATAGCCAGCACAATATCGTAAGTGGGCCACTGCATCTTCTGGCGGTTAAAGATGCCAAACAGTTCCCCATTGCCGGTGAAGCCGTTGTTATCCCACCATACACAGGTAATGCCGCGGGCGCTGGCAGCCGCCACATAATAAGCGGCAAAATTTACACGATCCTGCAGATTGCCGCCCTTGTTCCGGGCGCCAAATTCACCGATCACCACCGGAATGCCGTTGGCGATATATTTCTTGTACAGCTTGTTCATGAATGTGGGAATTTCCACCACATCGCCGGACAAGGTATTATCAAAAGTGGTTTTGCCGCCTTCAGCCAGGGCAAAATTATAGGGCGTATAGGCATGAACGGAGATAATGATCTTATTATCCGCCGTATCCTCCGGCATTTTGAACCAATCGCCAATCACATTATCCGGATTGGCGGCATAGCCGGGCACCATCAGATAACGATCGGCATTATTGCCGCCGGAAGCACGAACCACATCCACAAATACCTGATTGAGCTTGTTGATGCATTCGGCGGAATCAATGCAGTCAGGCCAGATTTTGTTATAGCCCCATTCGTAATTGGTACCCACCAGCCGGGGTTCGTTCATGGATTCAAAAATCAGGTGATTGTCATAATCCTTGAAACGCTCCGCCAGCGTGGACCACAGCACACGCATGAATTTTTCGGAATTTTCATATTCCGCAGAGCTGGGATAGCAATACCCCTTCACCATATCATGATGGCTGTTGAGAATCACATACATATCCAGCTCAATAGCCCAGTCCACCACTTCCTGCACGCGGTTCAGCCACACTTCGCTGACGGCGAAAGTATCCTTGTTCATATGATCATGCCAGGACACAGGAATACGGATGGTGTTAAACCCTGCATCGTGTACAGCCTGAATCATTTCCTTCGTGGTGTACACACCGCACCAGCCTTTTTCAATATACAGTTCGTTCTGGTTATAGCCATCCCAGAAGGTGGCGTCAAAGGTATTGCCCAGATTCCAGCCGATTTTCATGTCCTGCACAAATTGCAGCGCTTCGCTGTCGGGCAGTTCAAACTGCTTTACATTCGCAATCTCCGGAATCGTTGCCACGCCGGAAACCGTTTCCGCAGCAAAAGCCGTACCCGTCAGCAGCACAAGAGCCAACATCATCGCAAGCATTTTTTTCATATTGAGAATATCCTCCTCATTCGTTTTTCCTGATTATAGTATATCAGCATTTTTTAAAAAAAGAAAGGACAAAATTGCGCACATCACTGCACATTCTTTTTTTCATTCCGGTTTTTCGCTGAAATAAAACCATCATCATCCGGGCATACTGGCTCCATAAGGAGGAATGTGAATGTCCCGTTTTGTTCGTGTTTTGGCCCTTGCACTGGCCCTGATACTGCTTTTACCCCTTTCTTCTGCCCTGGCAAAGCCTCTGGAAGATTCCTGCCCGCTGACGCTCACAGCGCCTTCCGTATTTCTTCTGGAAGCGGGCACAGGCACTGTAATCTTTGAAAAGAATGGGCTGGAAAAGCGGCCTGCTGCCTCCATCACCAAACTCATGACCTTGCTCCTGGCTTTTGAAGCGCTGGAGCAGGGCACCATCACCCTGGATACCCCGGTCACCGTATCCCAGAACGCCGCCCGGCAAGCCGGCTCCCAGGCCTTTCTGGATGCCGGTGCCACCTACCGGATGGAAGATCTTTTGAAAGCCACCATCATTGCCAGTGCCAATGATGCGGCTGTGGCCATTGCGGAGCATCTGTCCGGCACAGAAAATGCTTTCGCAGAGAAAATGAATGAAAAAGCCCAGGTTCTTTCTCTGCGGAACACCCATTATGTGAATTGCACCGGCCTGCCGGCGGAAAACCAATACACCTGCGCTGCCGATGTAGCCGCCATCGCTCATGCCCTGTGCGCTTATCCCCAATATTTTAAATACTCTTCCATCTGGATGGACACCCTCACCCATCCTTCCGGCCGGGTGACGGATTTGACCAACACCAACCGGCTGGTGCGCTTTTATGACGGTTGCGACGGCTTCAAAACCGGCTCCACCAACGAAGCCAAATACTGCCTGTGCGCTACTGCCGAAAAAAGCGGCATGCGGCTCATTGCCGTAGTGCTGGGCGTTCCCAACAGCCAGACCCGCTTCGACGAAGCCCGGGCCATGCTGGACTGGGGCTTTGCTTCCTATACCCGGGAGGAAATCTGCCGCCCCGGTGATCTCATCGGCACCCGCATTCCGGTCAAGCTGGGCAGCCGGGAGGAAGTGGACGCCGCCCTTGGCAGCGGCCTTTCCATGCTGCTGAAAACCGGTCAGAAAAAAGGCTTGTCCTTTGAAGCGGAGCTGCCGGATTCTCTTTCTGCTCCGGTGAAAAAAGGCCAGGAAATCGGAACCGTTCGTATCCTGCTGGACGGAGCTGTGATTGCCACATTGCCTGCCGTTGCTGCCGATGATATCCCCCTCCCCAGCATGCTGGACGGCATCACAAGGCTTTTAGAAAACTGGAAATAAGCAAAAAGGCTGCATCCTGGCGTACAACGTTTTACGAATTGTTTTATCCCGCAACGAAAAAGACGAGCATCCGACGTTTTGGATGCTCGTTTGCATATGTGGCCCAATAAACGCAATGCACGAATGCCGTGATTATCATTATGTTCCCTTAAAATATTGGCAAGCCATCTGGCAGACGTATGCAACAAATAGGGAGGATGTATCGGCATTAAAGATAATTAACCGCTAAGATCACGATGCTCGTAGCGATCATAACCATTCCAACCACACGATTTAATGTTTTTGCGTTCGCTTTGTTGGCAATTTTTGATGCAATTCTTGCCCAAAGCAGAGTGAACACAACGCATAGCACAAGGCAGAAAATGTCAGGAACTCCACCAATCATAAAATGACTGATGCCCCCTGTAAGCGCCGTAAACGCCATAATAAACACACTGGTTCCAACCGCTAAATGCATAGGGTAACCAAGGATGGTCGTCAGAACAAGCAGTAGCATCATGCCGCCGCCTGCACCTACAAAGCCGCAGATAAAGCCAACAAATATGCCACCGAAGATTGCCTTGATCAACCTGCTCTTAGGAGAAACTGCTTCCAACTGTTCTCTCGTCTTGTTTACAGGCTTTAATATAAAACGTAACCCGATAATAATGAGTGCTATCTGCATCGTGCCGCTCATCGTTTGCTCGGGCAGAAAGCTTGCGACGAAACTTCCAATCATTGTTGCGATCAGAACGCTTATCAGCAGCGGCAAGCTATTTTTAATATCTAAATTTCCACTTTTCTTATAGGTGTATGCGCTAACAGCACTTGCTAAAACATCGCTGATAAGCCCAATTCCGACCGCATCATAAGCAGGAATGTGCAAAAATGTTATGAGCATAGGGCCAATAACGGCGGCAGCACTCATGCCAGCAAATCCCGTTCCAATACCTGCACCTGCTCCTGCGATAAAGCACACAAGTATTTTTATCAGAATATCGCCCATACCGTACTTCATCCTCCATCCGATTTTTCGCTATCATTCTATCACAGCAGCACAAAAGACTGCAAGTCTTGTTTTCCTTACGTTTTCAGGATGTTCTGATGTTTTGTCCTATCTATACTGACTGTGCCGATCTCTTGGTGAAAGTACTCATGCACAGTATCCCGATGCGTTTTTCTGCAGAACAACTGGAAATTCCGTCTTTTCTCCTTTCTGTTCTTGCTTTTCTTTTGCGCTTTATGGTATACTGTATTGGTTATGTTATTTTAGGAGGAAAGTATGGCTGCATTTGTTGATCGCGCGCCCTTTATTGCCAAGGCCGGCAACGGCGGCAATGGCTGCGTATCCTTTCACAGAGAAAAATTTGTGCAGAACGGCGGCCCCGACGGCGGGGACGGCGGCCGTGGCGGCGATCTGGTATTGCTGGCCGATGAAAATATGCACACCCTTTTGGACTTCCGCTTCCGCAGCAAATACGAAGCGGAAGCCGGTGCCGATGGTTCTTCCGGCCGGTGTACCGGCAAGCGCGGCGCGGACCTGATCGTGAAAGTGCCGGTTGGCACCGTTGTCCGCGAAAAGGAAAGCGGCGTGGTGGTGGCCGATATGTACGAAGCCGGAAGGCGGAAGGTGCTGCTGCGCGGCGGCCGCGGCGGCTGGGGCAACATGCACTTTGCCACCCCCACCCGTCAGGCCCCCAACTTCGCCAAGCCCGGCATCAAAACCGAACGGCATGAATTCATTCTGGAGCTGAAATCCATCGCCGACGTAGGGCTGGTGGGCTTCCCCAATGTGGGTAAGAGCACCATTCTGAGCGTGGTGACCGCCGCCAAGCCTAAGATTGGCAATTATCATTTCACCACCCTTACCCCCAACCTTGGCATTGCCTCCCGGCACGGCCAGGATTTCATCATGGCTGATATTCCCGGCCTGGTGGAAGGGGCCAGCGAAGGTGCCGGCCTGGGCCATGATTTTCTGCGCCATGTGGAACGCACCCGTCTTCTGCTTCACGTCATCGATGCTTCCGGCATCGAAGGCCGGGATCCGGTGGAAGATTTTGAGCAGATCATGACCGAACTGCAAAAATACGGCGAACTGGCCGATAAGCCCCAGATCATCGCCGCCAATAAGATGGATATTCCGGACGGTGAAACGGGCCTTGAAATGCTGCGGGATCACATCGGCGACCGCTATCCCATCTTCCCCGTCAGCGCTGCCGCCCATAAGGGTTTTGACGCCCTGATGGACTGCATCGCTGATACCCTGGCCGAAATTCCCGTGCCCCCGCCCTTCACAGAAGAAGAGGTCATGCCTGAAATTCTGGAAGGCGCCGGTTACGAAATCGAACGGGAAGGCAACACCTTCTTCGTCACCGGCCCGGCTGTTACCCAGCTGATTGGCAGTGTCAACTTAGACGACGAAGAATCCCTCAACTGGTTCCACCGCACCATGCGCCGGGCCGGCATCATCGAAGCTCTGCGCAATGCCGGTGCTCAGGAAGGCAGCACCGTCTGCATGGACGATATGGAATTTGATTTTGTTGACTAAACCAGCTTATTGATAAAGGAGATTTTCCCATGTCTGAACTCAACAGCAAGCAGCGCTCTTTCCTGCGCTCCATGTGCAATACCCTGCCCACCATCCTCTACATCGGCAAGGACGGCATCACCGAAAATACCTGCCAGGAAGCCTGGAACGCCCTGGAAGCCCGGGAACTGATCAAATGCGCCGTGCAGAAGGGCTGCCCCCTCACCGCCCGGGAAGCCTGCGAAGAACTGTGCGCCAAGGTATACGCCGAGCCCGTCCAGTGCATTGGCAACCGCTTTTCCGTATACCGCCGCTGCCGGGAAAAGGAAGGCAAAATTCAGCTGCCATAATCTCACCCATTTCCCCAAATATTCAGCCGCTGTCCTGCCGGACGGCGGTTTTTTTCGAAAAAACTTGAAAAAAGATAAAAAAATTTGAAAAAAGGGCTTGCATTTTTCTCAAACATCTGTTATATTATATGAGCTGCCTGATGGACAGCGCATGCGCCCTTAGCTCAGCCGGATAGAGTGTTTGACTACGAATCAAAAGGTCGAGAGTTCGAATCTCCCAGGGCGCGCCATAAGAGAAGCTGCAATGCTTCTCTTTTTTTGTTTTCATTCGTGTCAAAGTATGAAAAGGTTGGGACATACTCGCTCTTCTTTTCAAATTTCCCTTGCATTTCCTTTTTATTTTGTTTATGATACATTCAGAACTCTATGGAAAGGACTTTCTATTATGAACGTTAAAGATTATGTGAACCTCATTCACATGGCCGAAAAACTGAAGGATACCCCCCGGCATTGCTTCACCTCCGGCGGCCGCCGGGAAAGCGTGGCAGAGCATTGCTGGCGCATTTCCATGATGGCCTATTTCCTGCAGGATGAATTCCCGGGCATCGATATCAACAAAGTGATCAAAATGTGCATCATGCACGATATGGGCGAAGCCTTCACCGGCGATATTCCCGTTTTCGACAAAACCGAAGCCGACGAAGCAAAGGAAAGCAGTGTGCTGAACACCTGGGTGCAGTCCCTGCCCGAACCCTACCGCAGCGATCTGACCGCCCTGTACGCCGAAATGGACGCCCTGGAAACGCTGGAAGCCAAGGTGTATAAATCCATGGACAGCCTGGAAGCCGTTTTCCAGCATAACGAAAGCGACATCAGCACCTGGGAAGACCATGAATATGAACTGAACCTGAATTACGGCTGGGACAAGGTGGACTTTTCCGAATACACCAAATCCATCCGTCAGGTATTGCAGGACGAAACCAAACTGAAAATCGCCACCGAACGGGACGAAGAAGGAGTGTTCAAACATGGTGAATGTGAATGGTAAATGGGCCTTTATCACCGGCGCTGCCCGGGGTATCGGGTATCTGACGGCGCTGTTCCTGGCGGATCAGGGCTGCAATCTGGTGCTGCACGGCCGCACCAAAGCCCACTGTGAAAAAGTGCTGAATGAAGTAAAGGCAAAGGGCGTTGAGGCCTATGCCGTGGAAGCCGAATTCACAGATCCGGATCAGGTAAAGGCCATGCTGGCTGAAATTGATGCCCTGAATGTGCGCATTGATTTTGTGGCCAATAACGCCGGCATGCAGGTAGCCTACCGCAATGATTACTGCAACACCCCCGTGGAAGATTACACAAAATCTTTCGCCATCAATACCATTGCCCCGGCCCTGATCATGTATCATTTCCTGCCCAAGATGAAAGAATACGGCTTTGGCCGTATCCTCAACACCACCTCCGGCATCCGGCTGGATCCCCAGCAGGCCGGCTATTCTGCCAGCAAAGCGGCGCTGGATAAAATCACCATTGACCTGGGCTCCACCGTGCAGGGAACCGATGTGATGATTAACCTGACCGATCCCGGCTGGTGCCGCACGGATCTTGGCGGCCCCCACGCCCCCAACGCTCCGGAAAGCGCCATTCCCGGCATCGTGGTCGGCCTTTTTGTGGATGATAAGAAATCTGGCCGTTATCTGAACGCCCCCCATTTCACCGGCATGACCCTGGAAGATGCCGTAAAGAAAGCGGAAGCAAATTTCAACAGCCCCTATTAAACAACAAAAATTCAGCCCTGCTCCATTTCGGATGCAGGGCATTTTGTTATTCCTTTTCGTTCAGTAATTGTTCCATCAACTGCACCGCAGCAGGATTGCCGGAAGAAAGCAGGCTTACGTTTCCCTTTTCCTCATCATTCAAAAGATCCCTTTCCTCCAGCAGGTGTTTCAATT
>JAFSGG010000053.1 GCA_017434775.1 Clostridia bacterium | reverse complement strand
GCACCCAGTGGGTGATGAAGCAAGGCAAAGGCCCAATGAGCAAAGGGTTTCCGGCAAGCGAAAGCGAAGGCGGAAACCCTATTGCGAATTGCGGACATATGTTCGAGTCCTACTAATCCCACCAGAACGAAACCACCCTTGATAGGTGGTTTTTTTGTGGATTGGAGGACGCTGAACCATGGTCCCCACGATCGTGGAGGGGGCCGGAGCCGAGCGCACCCAGTGGGTGATGAAGCAAGGCAAAGGCCCAATGAGCAAAGGGTTTCCGGCAAGCGAAAGCGAAGGCGGAAACCCTATTGCGAATTGCGGACATAGGTTCAAGTCCTACGAATCCCACCAGCAAAACCACCCTTGATGGGTGGTTTTTTTGTTCGAAAAGCCTTGAGAAATATCATATCCTCTAAGCTTTGTATGCAATCAACTTGTTGTTATATGCTTTCTCCGGAAGCCTGCATATATGTCGCCAGCATCCTGGCCACAAAAAACATAATGGCATCTTCATTATCCTGCCAGATACGAAGGCTTCTGGGCTCTGCACATACCAGATAACCAAAGGTTTCATTCCGGATACCAATTTTGACAATCAATACGGTTTCAAACGCCCGATTTCGGCAAAGCTCATACATGCTGTCCGATTTGGAACGCATGTTCTTAATTTCGTTCGTGGCATAAATATTGTCCTTTATCAGCTGATCCAGATCATATACCCTGCCCAGAGAAACGCCGGCACTGACATTTCTGAAATGATTGTCCCGGCCTATATAATACAAATCGGATATCCGCATATCCTTCTTCAGTATATCCAGCATGGCTTTCAGCTTACCGGATAAGGCAGACTGAGAATCAAATCGGCTAACCAAATCAAAGAAAGTATTATAGATTCCCCTGCCGGCCAGTGCCTGAATGGAGATATCCTTATGCATTTGTTCCACATAAATGATATAGCAGTTTCTGCCCTTTGTCTTGCCGCGATAGAGGGCTTTGTCCACCAACGCAAACAGGGATGCATAATCTCCTGCATCCTCAGGAAAAACGGCGCTGCCGATGGTGCCCGTCACAAAAGGTTCGCAGTCTCCCAGAAAGATATTTTTCCGAAGCACATTATAATCGGAGTACAACCCGGCAAAAAACGCTTTGATCGCATCATAACTATGATCCCTGAAATTGACAATCAGGAATTCATCGCCGCCAAACCGCCCGGCAATTCCATAGTCTTCCAGATACCTTACCAGATCCCCGGACACACCGGCCAACACCCCGTCGCCGATTTCATGGCCGTAGGTATCATTGATAAACTTGAAATTATCCAGATCCATCATTGCCAGCGTGAAAGGAACCTTGTTTTCCACAAGATGCCGGATGAATCCGATCATATGCCGCCTGGAAACAAGCCCAGTCAAAGCATCGATCACATTGCTGATATCCCGGGATTTGAAAAGCTCCTCAAAGTATGGGTATTTCTCCAATTGCTCCTTGGTATACATTCATTCCTCCGAATAAGCATTGATGTCCCCTGGGCCATAAAATGCAGCTATCTCAATTTCATGTCATATTATTATACCATACAAAAATGTACTATGCAATATTATGTCCATCATTTTGCGCATTTTGTCCTTGTTTCCTTCCAGGTATTCGGAAGAATGATTTCACTTTTGCAATGTAACGGATATTTAACAAAGAATCAGTTAAAATGTGCACTTTGTCTGTTGCCCTATTTAATATGTAGGATTATAATGATTATGTATGTTCTTATGCTATTTTTTGGCATCGGAGGTAGCTTGATTATGTTCTTTCTGCTATTTGGTTTATGGATTCTATTCAACGGTCAGTGGACGGGCGAAATTGCCCTGACGGGTCTTGTGGTCTGCGGGCTGATCTATGTGTTCTGCTGGAAGTTCCTGGGCTATTCGCCCAAGACGGAATGGCAGCTGGCCCGAAAGGTTCCCCGGGCGATCGGCTATGGTTTTTTCCTGATTGGCGAAGTGGGCAAATCCTGCTGGCAAACCATCCGGTTCATCTGGTCTCCCAAAGTAGAAGTGCAGCCGGAAATCGTATCCTTCCATACCAAGCTGAAAACCGATACCGGCAAAGTGCTGCTGGCCAATTCCATCACCCTCACCCCCGGTACCATCACCGTGGATATTCGGGATGATGTGATGCTGGTGCACTGCCTGGACGAAAGCCTGGACGCCGGGCTGGAAGGATCCCAGATGGAAGAAAAAATCATGAAACTGGAAGGGGGCGTGTAACGTGCAGGAAGCCTACCAAATCCTCTATAACATCACGCTGGCCATCATGGGCTTTTTTCTGTTGGCGTGTCTTGTGCGTGCCATCATCGGCCCCCGGATTGCCGATCGGCTGATTGCCATCAACATGATGAGCACCATGATCATCATCATTATCTGCATCCTTACGTTCCTGTTGAACGAAGGGTATCTGGTAGACGTTGCCATTATTTACGCCATGCTGGGGTTCCTGGCCGTGGTGCTGCTGACAAAAATCTGCATGGGCGTTTACCGGGAAAAGAATCACCGGGAGGAGGGCAAGAGAGATGCTTGATATCCTCCGCTTTGGCCTCTCCGCCGCGCTGACCCTGGCCGGGCTTTTTGTGCTGCTCAGCGGCATTGTGGGCATATACCGCTTCCAGTATTCCCTCAGCCGCATTCATGCAGGGGCCCTGTTTGATACCGCCGGCATCGTGCTGATGCTGCTGGGCGTGATTGTTGCGCTGGGCTTTACCCTCACTTCTCTGAAAATGCTGCTGATCATTTGTCTGTTGTGGCTGGCCAGCCCCGTCTCCAGCCATCTGATCGGCCGTATGGAAATCACCATCAACGATGAACTGGAAAAAGACATGATGGTGCTGGATAACGAAATGGTTCGCCACGAAAAGGAGGGAGACTGAGCATGGAAATTTTGAACATACTGCTGCTGATTTTCATCATTGTCTGTGCCGTCGCCGTTTCGCTGACGAAGAATCTGTTTACCTCCATCGTGATTTTCATGAGCCAGTCCCTGGCCATGAGCATCATCTGGCTGCTGCTGGAATCGCCGGATCTGGCAGTCACAGAAGCCGCCGTGGGCGCCGGTATTACCAGCCTGCTGTTGTTTGTGACGCTGAAAAAAATCCACGCCATTGACCAGCAGAAGAAAGGAGCGGCACAGCATGGCACGGATGAAGAATGATTATGAAAACAGCTGGTGGCCTAAGCTTATGCGCTGGCTGGATAATGGCTCCACCGCTCTGGATGACCGGATGGAAGAAGAAATGGAAGAGACCCATGAAGGTCATCTGCTGCCCAGCCCTGAAGAAATTGCCGCCCAGGAAGCCCGGCGTGAAGAGCGTATTCAGCAGAAGCTGACGGACGAACTGGAACTCTATGCCCGCGCTCACCATTGGAGCCGCACCAAAGGCACCAAAATAGCAGACTGGGCTTACCGTATCCTGGCCGTGGTGATCTGCGTGTCCATCATCTGGGTGCTGCTGCAAACAGCGTCTTATCTGCCCTCCTTCGGCAGCCCGGATAACCCAGCCCACAACGAAGTGAGCCGCCGCTACATCGAAAAGGGCATGGAAGAAACCGGTGCAGTGAACATCGTGGCCGGCATGATACTGGACTACCGCGCCTTTGATACTTTGGGCGAAAGCAATGTGCTTTTTGTGGCCGCCTGCTCGGTGATGATATTGCTGCGTGTTTCCAGTGATAAGAAGCACCACATTTCCTCCGTTCATCAGCTGGAAATGGAAGCGGATGACCGGATGTATGAACCCAAGGACGACCTGATCCTCCAGCGGGCCACGGCCTTCCTGGTGCCTGTCATTCTGCTGTTTGGCGTGTACGGCCTCCTGAACGGCCACATTTCCCCCGGCGGCGGTTTTTCCGGCGGTGCCATCATGGGAGCCGGCCTGATTCTGTACCTGAATGCTTACGGCTTTCAGAAAGCACAGCGCTTTTTCACCTTCACCGTTTTCAAGGCAATTTCCGCCTGCGCACTGAGCTTTTATGCCCTGAGCAAAGCCTATTCCTTCTTTACCGGCGCCAATCATCTGCCCTCTTTCATCACCCCCGGCACTCCGGGCAACCTGTTCTCCGCCGGCCTCATTCCCTATCTGAACATTGCGGTGGGCCTGGTGGTCTGCTGCACCATGTATGCTTTCTACACCCATTTCAGGAAAGGAGATATGTAAGCCATGAATTTCCACAATTATGAAGAGATGGCCGCCATGATCCTTTTCGGCATCGGTTTCACCACCCTGCTTCTGCAAAAAAACCTGATCAAAAAAATCATCGGTTTTTCCATGATGGATGCCGCCATCTACCTCTTTCTGGCTGCCAAGGGCTATATCGAAGGCCGGAAGGCCCCCATTGTGGCGGACGGCGTGACGCAAATGGAAGCCTACATCAACCCCATCCCGGCAGGCCTTGTACTGACGGGCATTGTGGTCAGCGTTTCCGTGACCGCCGTAATGCTGGCGCTGACCGTGCGGCTGTACCGCCGCTACCACACCCTGGACTTTGACCGCATCTGCGCCCTGGTGCGAAAGGAGGAGCCGTAATATGGAGCTGTGGCAATCCATTCCTTTCGCCTGCATCCTGCTGCCGCTGGGTTCCGCTGCCGTCACCAGTGTGATGAACAAGCGCTGGTCCCGGTACTGGACCATGTTTGTCCTTTCCTGTCTGGTAATACTCTGCGCCATTTTTGTCTTCAAAATGCAGGCGTTTTCCGGCAGCTACACCTACATGATGGGCCATTATTCCGCTCCCTGGGGAAACGAAATCCGGGCCGGTATGCTGGAAGCCGTTACTGCGCTGTTTTTCAGCCTGATCATGCTCCTGTCCCTGATGGGCGGCATGAAAAAGATTGAAGAGCACCTGCTCAGTGACAAGCAAAGCCTGTATTATGTGATGCTGCTTCTGCTTTCCGCTGCCCTCATGGCCCAGGTGTACACCAACGACCTGTTTACGGCTTACGTATTCCTGGAAATCATGACGCTGGCAGCCGGCGCCCTTATTTCTGCCCGAAATCGCGGCCGCACCTTGGTTGCTTCCACCCGGTATATGGTCATGAACCTGCTGGGCAGCGGCATGTTTCTGCTGGGCATCACCTTGCTCTATGATCTTTCCGGCCATCTGCTCATGAGCAATATCAAAGAGGCTGTGGCTATACTGGCTGCGGACGGAAAGTATCAGATGCCCTTGACGGTAGTCATCGCTCTGATGAGCATCGGCCTTGGCATCAAAAGCGCTCTGTTCCCTTTCCACACCTGGGTTCCCGATGCCTACGGCTATTCCACACCCACGTCCGCCGCAGTTCTTTCTTCCCTTGTCAGCAAGGGATACATCTTTATGCTGGTGAAGATTTACTGGCGGGTGCTGGGCGTGGATGTCATCCGCTCCACCGGCATTCTGGACGTATTGTTCGTCTTTGCCATGGTGGGCATGATCATGGGTTCGCTTTCCGCCATCCGGCAAAATGACGTACGGCGGATGATCGCTTTTTCCTCCGTAGCCCAGATTGGCTACATTTTTATGGGCCTTGGCATGGGCACGGAAGCCGGCGCAGCAGCCGCCATGTTCCATGTTTTCGCCCACGCCATCAGCAAGGCTGCCCTGTTTCTTGCCGCCGGCGGTCTGGCGGATGCATCCGGCAATAACAAACAATTCCGTCACCTGCGCGGCTCCGGCTTCCGCAGCCCCATCGCCGGAATCGCTTTTACCATCGGGGCACTGAGCATGGTGGGCTTTCCCTTCCTGTGCGGCTTCACCAGCAAGCTGAACTTTGCCACCGCCGCCATGGAACTGGACGATATCCGCATGCTGCTGGTGTTGGCCGTGCTCACCGTTTCCACTTTCCTCAATACCGTCTATTTCCTCAAAACCGTGATCACCCTTTACCGCAAACCCCTGGCTGGGGTACAGTATTCTAGAGAAAAGGGACAGCGCGGTTTCTGCTTCCACACATCGCTGGTATTATTCTCCGTGGTCAATATTGCCCTGGGTCTCTTTTCCCAAACAGTAATGGATTTTATCACCCGGGGTCTTTCCTACTTTGGCTGATCCTTTCAGAACAGGAGGCTGTGTTCCTATGATTTCATCCTGGTATTTGCTGGTACCTGTACTGCTGCCCATTCTGTGCGGCCTGGCGGTGTCGTTTGTGAAGCCTTTGGATCACAAAAAGCCCAGGAATATCCTGACGCTTGCGGGCCTTATGCTGGTGGTTGTTTCCCTTGTGCCCATCTTCTTTGAGGAAGATATGCACCTGACCCTTTTCACCCTGTCCGATTCCCTGCCCATTTTCCTGCATACGGATACGCTGGGCAAAATCTTTGCCGGGGTGATGGCCTTTGTGTGGTTGGCCGCCGGTGCCTATTCCTTTGATTACATGGCCCACGAAGAAAACCAGAAGCGCTATTACAGCTTCTATCTGTGCACCCTGGGTGTGCTGATGGCCGTGTGCTTTGCCGGCAGCATTGTCACCTTCTATATGTTCTACGAATTCATGACGCTGCTCACCGTACCCATGGTAATGCACACCGGCAAAAAGGATGCTGTGGCTGCCGGTATTAAGTACCTCATCTATTCCGTGGCCGGCGCTTCCCTGGTGCTGCTGGGCATTTTCCTGATGAGCCCCTATGTGACCAGCTTTTCTTTCAACGCCGGCGGTGTGCTGGATGCTGCAAAAACAGCCGGAAATGAAAATTTCCTCCTCACCGTCAGTTTTCTGATGCTGCTGGGGTTCGGTGCCAAATGCGGCTTGTATCCCCTCCACGGCTGGCTGCCCACCGCTCACCCCGCAGCTCCTTCCCCTGCTTCCGCCGTGCTTTCCGGCATCATCACCAAGGGCGGCGTGCTGGGCATCATCCGGCTGGTGTTCCACTTTGTGGGTGCTGATTTCCTCAGGGGCAGCTGGGTGCAGACCGCCTTTATGAGCATTGTGCTATTCACGGTGTTCATGGGTTCGCTGCTGGCTTACAAAGAAAACCTGCTGAAAAAGCGGCTGGCTTATTCTTCCGTCAGTCAATTGAGCTATGTGCTGCTGGGCATTGCCACGCTGCATCCTTTGGGGCTGGTGGGTGCGCTGCTTCATGTGTGCGCCCATGCGCTGATCAAAAACACCCTGTTCATGTCCGCCGGCGCCATTATTCATAAAAGCGGCAAAACCCGCGTGGACGAACTGGACGGCATCGGCCGCCGCATGCCCTGTACCCTGTGGTGTTTCACCATCGCCGGTGTGGGGCTGGTGGGCATTCCTCCCTGCCTTGGTTTCCTGAGCAAGTGGTATCTGGCTCAGGGTGCCCTGGAAATGACGGGCGTACCGAGTTTTTTCCACTGGCTGGCTCCCGCCGTGCTGCTGATTTCCGCCCTGCTGACTGCCGGATATCTGCTGACGGTGAGCATCCGCGCTTTCTTCAAAAAGAGCGAAGCGGATGCTGAAAAGTGCGAAGCGCCTTGGCAGATGCTGGTTCCCCTGTTCCTGCTGGCTGCGCTGGTTGTAGTGCTTGGTACTTTCCCTCAGCCCCTGTTGCATCTCTTTGACACCCTGGCCCGGAGCCTGATGTAAGGGAGGGTGTGTATGCTCATCATTCTGTCCCTTCTTCTTCCTCTGATTGCGGGGTTCCTGCTGCCGCTGCTGCCCTTAAAGAAAGCCCGGCATCGCGCCGTCTATATTGAATGCGCCGTGCTTTGCACTTCCCTTCTGGTATGGATAGCGCTGCTTGGCCGTGAAGATGCCGTTGTCAATCTTTTCTCCATCGGCCCCGGGCTCACCCTGGCCCTGCGCCTGGACGGTCCTGCCTGCATTTTTGCAGGGCTTATCAGCATCCTTTGGCCCCTGGCTTCCCTCTACGCCTTTGAATACATGGAGCATGAAGAGCGGCCCACTTCCTTTTTCGCCTTCTATACCATGACGTACGGCATCACTTTGGCCGTGGCCACCGCCGCCAATCTTTTCACCCTCTATGTGTTCTACGAATGCCTCACCCTCATCACCCTGCCTCTTGTGATCCACAAAAAGGATGCCAAGTCCATCCGGGCCGGGCGCAAATACCTGTACTTCTCCATCAGCGGCGCCGCCATGGCCTTCATCGCCCTGGTGTTCACCCTGCATTACGGAAACGGAGCCAATTTCACTCTGGGCGGCATGCTGGATGCGGTTAAAGTGACCGGTCATGAAGGCATCCTGCAGTTCGTGTTCCTGCTGGCCTTCATCGGCTTTGGCACCAAAGCAGCAGTATTCCCCATGTTTGCCTGGCTGCCTGCGGCTTCCGTAGCCCCTACCCCGGTTACGGCCCTGCTGCATGCGGTAGCCGTGGTCAATACCGGCGCCTATGCTGTGCTCCGCGTGATTTACTATGTGTTTGGCGCTCCTTTCCTCTCCGGCACGGCGGTTCATGTGATCGCCCTGCTGCTTGCCTGCTTCACGGTGCTTTTCGGCTCCGGCATGGCCGTGCGTGAAAAGCATTTCAAGCGGAGACTGGCCTGGTCCACGGTGTCTAACCTGAGCTACATGCTTATGGGCGCAGCCCTGATGACCCCGGGGGGGATGGTGGGCAGCTTGAGCCATCTTGTATGCCACGGCATCATGAAGATCATTCTGTTCTACTGCGCCGGCGCCATTTTAGTGCGCACCCGGCACGAATATGTACAGGATCTGCGCGGCCTTTCCAAAGAAATGCCTTTCACCTGCGCCACCGCCCTGCTTTCCGCCGTAGCCATGGTGGGCATTCCGCCCCTGTGCGGCTTTGTGAGCAAGTGGAATCTGCTCACTGCCGCTGCGGATACCCTGTCCTGGACGGGCACGGTGGGTGTCGTCACCATTCTCATATCCGCCGTGCTCACCGCCATCTATCTCTTCGGCGCCATCCTGCCCATGTACTTCAGCCCGGCAAACCATGCCGGAACCATTCAGCTCAACGATCCCTCCTGGCGGATGAAGCTCCCCCTTGCGCTGCTGGCTGCCCTGGTGGTAGCTCTTGGCCTTTTCTCCGAACCCCTGATCACTTTCCTGCGCCAGATTGCCTCCGGCGCCATTTTCTGAGAAAGGAGACGATATCATGCTTCTCTTGCCGCTGACCATCCTGTTCCCCCTGGTCATGGCATTCGTCTGCTTTCTGACAGGCCGAAAGAGCAAGAAGATCCGGGATGTCCTGGTGGGCATCACCGGTGTGCTGACCTTTGTGCTGTGCCTGTTTGCCTGGAACAAGCCCCTTTCCTTCGCTGCGGAAGGCATTCTGGGCATGGGAATTGAACTGAAAGCAGATGGCTTCCGCAGCCTCTATGCCCTGATTGCCGCCTTCATGTGGATGATGACGGGACTTTTCTCCCCGGAATACTTCGCCCATCACCACAAGCGCAATCGCTATTATTTCTTCAATCTCCTGACCCTTTCCGCCACCCTGGGTGTGCTGTTTTCGGATAATCTGTACACCACCTTCATCTTCTTTGAAATCATGTCCCTGGCCAGCTATGTATGGGTGGCGCAGGAAGAAACGCCATCTGCCCTCCGTGCTGCCGGCACTTATCTGGCCGTAGCCGTCATCGGCGGTCTGGCCACGCTGATGGGCCTTTTCATGCTGTATCAGCAGCTGGGCACCTTGTCCTTTGACGGCCTGCAGGCTGCCATAGCCGCCTATAGCGGCGATTTGACGGTTGCCGTGTGGCTCACCGTAGCAGGATTTGCCGCCAAAGCCGGTCTCTTCCCCCTGCATATCTGGCTGCCCAAGGCTCATCCCGTGGCTCCGGCTCCGGCCAGCGCCCTGCTTTCCGGTATGCTTACCAAAACCGGCGTATTCGGGCTGATCGTGGTATGCAGCCGGCTGATGCCCGGCAACGCAGCCTTTGGCAATACCCTGCTGGTGCTGGCGCTTGTCACCATGTTCCTGGGGGCATTGCTGGCCCTGTTCTCTGTGGACTTAAAGCGCACCCTGGCCTGTTCCTCCATGAGCCAGATCGGCTTCATCACGGTAGGCCTTTCTGTGATGGTACTGCTGGGAAAAGACGGCGCACTGGCCGCTTACGGCACCGTGATGCACATGATGAACCATTCCCTCATCAAGCTGGTGCTGTTCATTTCCGCCGGTGTGGTTTATAAAAACCTTCACCAATTGAACCTGAACGACATCCGCGGTTTCGGCCGCAAAAAGCCGGTACTGCATATCGCTTTCCTGTTGGGTGCCTTGAGCCTTGGCTGCATTCCGCCCCTTGGCAGCGGCTATGCCTCCAAATCCCTTTTGCACGAAGCCCTGCTGGAATACATCCACCATCTGCATGACCATGGCGTGAGTGCCCTGCCCTATGAGCTGGCGGAAGTGCTGTTCCTCATCAGCGGCGGCCTGACGGTGGCTTACATGACCAAGCTGTACGTCTGCATCTTCTGGGAAAAGCATCCCACCCGGCAGGCGGAATTTGACCGGATGGGCTCCGGCATGAAGCCACTGTCCGCCATTGTATTGCTGGCAAGCGCCCTGATCCTGCCGGTTCTGGGTGTGCTGCCGGATAAGCTCTTTACCCCCCTGGCGGAACGCTCCTCTCCCTTCTTCGGTCAGGGTGTCTTCCACCACACCATCCACTATTTCAGCCTGGAAAACCTGAAAGGCGCCGCCTGGAGCATCGGCATCGGCATGGCGGTATACTTCCTCATTGTGCGTCCGCTGCTAATGAAAAAAGAAAACGGCAGACGCATCTATGTGAATCGTTGGCCGGATTGGCTGGATCTTGAAAACAGTGTGTACCGTCCCCTGCTTCTTGATATCCTGCCCCGGGTATTCCATGGCGTGACGGCGTTCATTGCCCATATTCCCGAAAGCTTTGGCGTGCTGAAAGCAGTGCCCGGCCTGATCACCGGCTTTGTGCGGTTCATCGGTGAACTGCCGGAAAAAGCCGTGCTGTTCCTGAAAAACAAAGTATTCACCAGGCATAAAAAGGAAGCGCCGCTGGTGGGCAACCGCTTCACCTGGGTGCTTGGAACCGGGCTGAACAAAGTAGCGCGTTTCCTTAACAATACTGTGCTGCATCACAAAAAAATGCGGACGGATTTTGAATACGTGCTGGATGCTTCCTGGCGCGAAATTTTCCAGGGCACACGCCGCATCACAAGCAGTTTGTCCTTTGGCCTGCTGCTGATGTGCATCGGCATGTTCATCATCTGCATTTACCTGCTGAACCGGTAATCGGCACCATGCGAATGGAAAAAGGGCCGGGAGAAAGTATTCTCCCGGCCTTTTCATGTTTATATAGCCTGCAAGTATGCTTTTTTCATCTTCATGGGAAATTACGTCAGGGATACAGAAACCACACCGGCCCTTGTTTGATTATCCGCCGTATCGGCCCAGTAATTGCCGCAGTTCATCCATGCGGCCGGGATCCGGTTCCGGAAGATGACCAAAGGGAAAGGCAACCCCCATCATGTCGTATTTCGTCTGGCAGATTTTGCGGAAAGGCAAGAGCTCGATCTTATCCACGCAGGGGTACTGCCTGGCTATCTCCAGCAGACGCAGCACATTTTCTTCCGTATCATTCAAGGTGGGAATAATCACCTGACGAAGGGTAACCGGAATGTTTTCCCGGTTCAGATATTGCAGAAAAGAAATTACCTGCTGCATTTTGCAGCCCACGTGCTTTTCATACAATGCCGCTTCCGTGTACTTGATATCCAGCAGCACCCGATCCGTATGCATCAAAACCTGCCCGCATTTTTCCGCATCCACACACCCGGAAGTATCCAGGCAGGTGTGAATCTTTTGTTCATGGCAGAGCCGGAAAATTTCTGCTGCAAATTCCCTTTGCATGAAAGGTTCGCCGCCGGAAAGCGTAATGCCGCCCGTTTGGCCAAAATAGCTGCGGTACCGCTCCGCCCGGCGCACGATATCTTCCGCTTCGTATTCCGTACCGCCCTGCCCATCCCAGGTATCCGGGTTATGGCAGCAGCCGCAGCGCAAGGGGCAACCCTGCAAAAAAGCCACAAATCGAACTCCGGGCCCGTCCAATGTGCCCAGGCTCTGAAAAGAATGGATGCGGCCTTTCATCACACGGCCTCGTGGAAAGTGCGGCTGATCACTTCGCGCTGCTGTTCCCGGGAAAGCTTATTGAAGTTCACCGCATAGCCGGAAACACGGATGGTGAGATTCGGATACTTTTCAGGATTTTCATAAGCATCCATCAGGGTTTCCCGGTTCATTACATTCACGTTGATGTGGTGGGCCATCTGGCCAAAGTAACCATCCAGAATGGTGACCAGGTTGTTCTTGCGCTCCATTTCATCCCGTCCAAGGGCGGCAGGAGTGATGGAGAATGTGTTGGAAATGCCGTCCCGGCAATCGTCATAGCTGATTTTAGCCACCGAATTGAGGGACGCCAGCGCGCCGTTTTCTTCCCGGTTATGCATGGGATTGGCACCGGGAGCAAAGGGTTCCCCATTCTTGCGGCCATCGGGAGTGGCGCCGGTGTTCTTGCCGTACATCACATTGGAAGTGATGGTCAAAACACTCAGGGTGTGGATGGCATTACGGTAAGCCGGCGTCTTGCGCAGTTCCGTGATCATCTTATGGGTCAGGTCTTTGGCCATCAGGTCCACCCGGTCATCATCGTTGCCAAACTTGGGGAAGTTGCCTTCCGTCACAAAATCGGTGATGTAACCTTCTTCATTGCGCACAGGATGCACTTTGGCAAACCGGATGGCGCTCAGGGAATCCGTCACTACGGAAAGGCCGGCCACACCAAAGGCCATAAAGCGGCCCACATCGGTATCATGCAGGGCCATCTGGGTCTTTTCGTAGGCGTATTTATCGTGCATGTAATGGATGACGTTCATGGTGTTCACATACAGATGGCTGAGCCATGCCATGTAAATATTCATGCGCCGCATCACTTCGTCATAGTCCAGGGTATCGCCCTGCATCGCATCCATCTGAGGACCAATATGAATATTGGTGGTGGTATCAAAGCCACCGTTGATGGCAATGAGCAAAAGCTTGGCCAGGTTGCACCGGGCGCCGAAGAACTGCATCTGCTTGCCCACCTTCATGGCGCTCACGCAGCAGGCAATGGCATAATCGTCGCCGTAAAGCGGACGCATGAGATCGTCATTTTCATACTGGATGGAATCGGTATCGATGGATACTTTGGCGCAGAACTTTTTGAACCCTTCGGGCAGTTCCTTTGACCAAAGCACGGTAAGATTGGGTTCAGGAGAAGAGCCCAGGGTATACAGGGTATGCAGCATACGGAAAGAATTTTTCGTCACCAGCGTGCGGCCGTCTTCGCCCATGCCGCCCACAGCTTCGGTGATCCACATGGGATCGCCGCCAAAAAGCTCGTTGTATTCGGGGGTGCGCAGGTGACGGGCCATGCGGAGCTTGATGACAAAATCGTCCATCAGTTCCTGGGCGCCTTCCTCCGTCAGAATGCCCCGTTCCATATCCCGCTGGATATAAATATCAAAGAAGGTGCTCACCCGGCCCAGAGACATAGCCGCACCGTTCTGTTCCTTGATGGCGCCCAGATAGGCAAAATAGGTCCACTGAATGGCTTCCCGGGCATCTTTTGCCGGCTGGCTGATGTCAAAACCGTACATAGCGGCCATATCCTTCAGGTAGCCCAGGAAGGTAATCTGCTGGAACAGTTCTTCATCCAGACGGATCTGCTCGGTATCAAAAACAGCTTCAGCCAGCTTGGCTTTATCCTTTTTCTTTTCGGCGATCAGCTTATCCACGCCGTAAAGGGCCACCCGGCGATAATCGCCGATGATGCGACCACGGCCGTAAGCATCCGGCAGGCCCGTGATCACATGGCTGCGGCGAGCCAGGCGCATTTCATCCGTATAGGCACGGAATACGCCGTCGTTATGGGTGGTACGGTAAGTGAATTCTTCCTCCACCTTGGAGCTGAGCTTATAGCCATAGGCTTCACAAGCCTGGCGCACCATGCGCATGCCGCCAAAGGGGTTCACGCCACGCTTGAGGGGCCGGTTGGTCTGCAGCCCCACAATGATTTCGTTCTCTTTATCAATATAGCCGGGAGAATAGCTCTTCAGGGAAGACACCGTGGCGGTATCAATATCCAATACGCCGCCAAACTGCCTTTCCAGGGTAAACAGCCCCTGCACCTTTTTCATCAGGGCATTGGTACGTTCCGTAGCCCCGGAAAGGAAGCTTTCGTCCCCTTTGTATTCCGCATAGTTGTGCTGAATAAAATCCCGCACGTTAATTTCGTTCTGCCACACGCCGCCCACAAAGCCCTGCCAGTTGATATGTTCCATGGGTGATCCTCCTCCATGTGGTTGAATTGCCCAACAAAAAAGGCAACTCAACTTTACGAAAAAATTGAATTGCCCAGACGGTCGGCTTTCATAGCGTTCACACTCCCCCGCGGTATTCCGCGAAATCCGTCAGTCATGCGAATGCACCTGTATTGTACCAAAATTCCCTTTTTTTTTCAAGGGTGCAAGTGAAATTTTTCCGTCGTTTTTTCGTCGGAATTGTACACACTCCACCAGAAAAGCCTCTGCCGAAAAAGCAGAGGCTTTGCCATCATGATCAAAATACAATACCGTTATTCTGCATGCACAGCATACATATCGATATATTCCTGCAATTCCTTCATGGGCAGGGGTTTGCCGATCATGTACCCCTGGCCTTTGAAGCAATTCAGGTCTTCAAAGAATTCAAACTGTTCCGGCGTTTCAATGCCCTTGGCGCACACCTTCAGATCCAGGGTGTGGGCCATATCCTTCACGGCAACCACCATGCGCACCATCTGGTCATGATCCGGAATCCCGGCAGCAAAGGATTTATCCAGTTCAATGCCGTCAAAATGCACATCCGCCAGCAGATTGATATTGGCATGGCCGGTGCCGAAATTAGCCAGATACAGGCCGATGCCGTGCTCATCGTGGAGGCAGTTCAAATTTTCCACTCCCAGGGCGCTCAGGTTCTGGGCTTCGCTCAGTTCAAATTGCAGCTTGGCCGGGTTAATGCCATTTTCCTCCATCAGTTTCAGCACCAGTTCCACAAAGTTTTCCTGGCCGGCATACTGGGGCAGCAGGTTCATGGACAAGGTCACATGGGAATGGGTATTTTTGCTCAGCTCAGCGGCAGATTTCATAGCCGCTTCCATAAACCAGGCTGAGAATAACATCGTCAGGTCTTCATCTTTTTCGATCAGATCCAGCAAAAGCTGGGCAGGCACTTCACCGCCGCCGGGCATGTGCACAGCACCGGCAAATACTTCATAGGTGTTGCAGGTATTTTTGCCAAAGGTCCATTTGGGCTGTCCATACAGTTCAAAGGCGTTGGAAAGAATCAGGTCATGAATAAGTTTCTTGGACATATACACTACTCCTTTCGTTCTTCGAGGGCCTTTATTTTGCATTTTTGTTTACTAATACTATTCGGTATACTTTTGTTTTTTCCTGCTGTTCTTTGGAAAAACTATGATCATAACATTCCCATTTCCTATGGATTCCTTCGCCGGCAAGTAACAAAAAGAGGCGTTGTGATAACGCCTCTTTGAATCAAACCGATTACTTATCGTCGTTGACAATTGTGGAAATGACGCTCATGAGCAGTTCACAGTCAATCTTTTCATAGGAAGGAATGGTGCCCTGGGAAACCATCTGATCCATCACCAGCTTGCTGAGGTTGTTGCCGCCCTGAATGTCGATCACGTCGTACTGGGCGATACCGGCGCCGGTGCCATACATGAACAGCATGGTCTGTTCCGTACCAAAGGCAAACACCGTTAAATTCAGGCCGTCCTTGGTGATATAGACGGCATCGCTTACGATGGCTTCGGAGACGATTTGGGTTTCAGCCTGGGTAAAGGTGGTATTCACGTTTTCAGCAATCATCAGAACCACAAACATAATCTGGTTCATTTCATCGGACATCCATTCGGTGGCAGAATAATCCATACCGGTAATCATGCTGCTCTTGGCAGACTTGCCGGCAGCAAAGGCAGTGGTAGCCGTCGTCATCAGCATAACAGCTACGAGTACAAAAGCCAGGACCTTTACCATGTTCTTCTTCATCTTTGGTTCCTCCCTATTCTTCTGTAAAACAAATGTTTTCTTGGGTTTATTATACCGCTGTTTCTATTCTGTGTCAACAAAAGTTTCGGTTATATTTCCCTTGCGCAGCAGGCATGTTCAGCTCCACAACCTGTCATTGGAATACACATCGTCCCAGCGGCTGGTTTCTTCCCAGAGGGTAGGATAGCAGGGATGCAGATGTTCCTTCAGTACTTCGTCGTTATAATCATCCACCCCAAGGCCGGGCTTGTCATTCACTTCAATGAAGCCGTCTTTCACGATCTTTTTGGGGGTACCGATGGTCATATCATCCCACCAGGGCACGTCCACACTGTGGTTTTCCAGTACATAGAAATTTTCCGTGGCGGCAATGGAATGCACACAGGCATAGGCCGATACCGGGCTTTCCGCCATGTGAACGGCCATCGCCACGCCATGGCGCTGGGCCAGATCCCCAATCCTTTTGTTTTCCAGAATGCCGCCGCTGGTCAGGATATCCGGGTGAATCACGCTGACCGCCCGGCTCTGCAACAGGGGTTCAAATCCCTCTGCCAGGAAAATATCTTCCCCGGTACAGATGGGCACAGTGGTGGCATCGCTGAGACGCTTATACTGATCCGTATACTGCCAGGGCACCATATCTTCTGCCCAGGCAATATTGTATTTTTCAATGCGACGGCACAGTTTGATGCAGTCTTCCACCCCAATGTGACCAAAATGGTCAATGGCCAGGGGGATTTCGTAGCCGATCACATCCCGAACTTCCTTCACGTACTGCTCCAGCATATCAAAACCTTTTTCCGTCACATGGATGCCGGTAAAGGGATGGGCCACGTTGTACAGGTCATAATTGCGGTTGCGCCAGAAGCGCTTTTCTTCCGGCGTTTTGGCCTGTTCCATCTTCCCCCAGGAAGCATTCATTTCCTCCACCAAGCCCAGGGGAGCACAGATGGTGCCTTTTTCACCGAAAAGTTCCCCAAGACCCAAATCCATCTTCAGGAAGGTGAAACCCTTTTCCATCCGGGCTTTCAGCGCCTTCCCCATATCAGTGCCGGTATGCTTGCCTTCGATATCCGTATCGCAATAGATGCGAATTTTATCCCGGTATTTGCCGCCCAGCATCTGATACACCGGTACGCCGTACGCTTTCCCGGCCAGATCCCACAGGGCAATTTCAACGCCGCTGACACCGCCGCCCTGACGGGCATGATGGCCGAACTGGCGAATTCTGCGAAACAGTTTTTCAACATTGCAGGGGTTTTCCCCAAGCAGACGGCTCTTGAGCATTTCGGCATACACCCGGTTGGCACCATCGCGCACTTCCCCCAGGCCCACAATGCCCTGGTTGGTGTATATTTTCATCAGCGTGCAGGGAAAGGGGGCCCCCACCACATCGGTAAAGCGGATATCCGTTATTTTCAAGGCGCTGGGATTGGAAAGCCGGTTAAAGCTCCCTTGGACTATATCCGTCATGAATCTCTTCCTTTCAGTGTATTTTCTGTTTTTTCCTCCTTTCATTATAGCCATTTTGCGGCATTTCTTCAAGGCGGATTGCTGACAAAACAAGGTTTTCTTCTGCCGTCTTTTCTCCTTCTGCTCCCTTTCCCCGCATCGTAGGGCAATAGAATGTTCCCGTGGAATGCCACAGTTCTTTCTTGAATAAATTTCTGTTGTGTGCTATAATGTATTGATCATTTATTTCCCCGGTTAAGAAAGGAGTCCCCATGTGCATGCTGAATCGCAAGATTGTTGCAGACTCTTCCTGTGATGTCACAGTTTTTCCGGAAGCCCCTTTTTCCCTGGCTTCCCTGAAAATCCTCACCTCCGAAAAAGAATATGTGGATGATGATCAGTTGGATGTGGCTGAAATGGTGGACGATCTGAAAAACTACTCCGGCCGCTCCTCCACTTCCTGCCCCAATACGCAGGACTGGCTGGATGCCTTTGGCGATGCGGACGAAGTTTTTTGCGTCACCATCACCAGCAATCTTTCCGGCGCCTATAATGCCGCCATGACAGCCAAGGCTGCTTATGAAAAAGAACATCCCGATCGCCGTGTGCTGGTCATCGATTCCCTGTCCACCGGCCCGGAAATGCTCCTGATCATGGAAAAAATCGCTGAAATGATCCGGGAAGAACGCTCTTTTGATGAAATCAGCAACGAGATTGCCCATTATCAGCAGCATACCGGTCTGCTCTTTATGCTGGAAAGCATGAATAACCTGGCTAATAACGGCCGTGTCAGCCCCGTGATTGCCAAAGTGGCCGGACTGCTCGGCATCCGTGTGGTGGGCAAAGCCAGCGACGTGGGCACCCTGGAACAGCTGAACAAATGCCGCGGGGAAAGAAAAGCACTGGATACGCTGGTGCGCCACCTGAAGGAGCTGGGCTTCAACGGCGGCAAAATCCGCATCGGTCATTGTTTCAATCCCGGCGCCGCTGTGGAACTGAAAGCCCGTATCCTCAATCAGTTTGAAAAAGCCCGCATCACCATCCATGAATGCCGCGGCCTGTGCAGCTTCTACGCCGAAATGGGCGGCCTGCTGCTGGGCTTTGAAAAAGCCTGATCCCGTATATCCCGGCGCCGGATTTTTCCGGTGCCTTTTTCTTTTTTTAAGCCACAATAAAAGACAGCTGCTCCTTCAATGAGCAGCTGTCTTTTTGGTATTCTCTTATCTTGTTCCCTTGTCGTAGGGGATGCCTTCCGCTTTGGGGGCCAGAGAATTTTTGCTGGTCAATGCCAATACCAGCAGAGAAATGATGTAGGGCAGCATGTTGTAAATCTGGCTGGGCAGATTCAAATTTTTCAACAGGTCAAAGCCGGTATATACATTCCCCAGCGCCCGGAAGAAGCCAAACAGCAGCGCCGCCAGGGCAATCTTGATGGGCTTCCACTGACCAAAGATCATAACGGCCAATGCCAGGAATCCAAAGCCGGCCACGCCGTTTTCAAACTTCCAGCTGCTCACACCGGCTGTAATGTACACAATGCCGCCGATACCGCCCAGCAAACCGGAAGCAAGTACACCGGCATAGCGCATCTTATACACATTGATGCCCACACTGTCTGCTGCCTGAGGATGTTCGCCGCAGGCACGCAGCCGCAGACCAAAGCGCATCTTATACAGCACCACATAAGAAACAATCAGCGCAATCAGGGCCACCAGCATAAACCAGTTGAACTCAAAATTGCCAAAGCGTACGATGAATGTATCGCGGGCACGGGTGTAAACGATGTCGGAAGACACGTCATGACCGCCGGAAGCAGCCGTATTCATGGCTTTCACAGCCACCGTAGCCGCTGCCGTTGCCAGCATGTTCATGGCTGTACCGGTAATGGTCTGGTCCGCCTTAAAGTGGATGGCCGCCACGGCCAGCAGCAGGGAAAACAGCATACCGGCTGCTGCGCTGGCAATCAACGTGGCCAGAATCATCACCGGTGCGCCGCCAAATTCCACGGGCAGGTATTTCATCACCAGGGCGCCGCCCAGCGCACCGATCACCATGATGCCTTCCAGACCGATATTGATCACGCCGCTGCGTTCCGAAAAACATCCGCCCAAAGCCACCAACAGCAGCACAGATGCAAACAGAAGGGTGTATTGCAAAAGCAGAATCATGTGTCGCTACCTCCCTTCGCAGCCATATCTTTTCGCATCGCCATCGCCTCATCCCGTTTTCGGATCCGGTTCTGCATTGCAAAACGGATAAAGCCCACAAAGGCGCACAGGAAGATAATCAGGCTGGATATCAGGCTGGATATCTGAGCGCAGTAATACGTGGTGTCCACATAACTGCCGCCCAGGGTAATATGCTGAATGAAGAATGCGGACAAAATGGAGCCAATGGGACTGAGACCGCCAAGGAACGCCACGGCAATGCCGTTGAAGTCCATGCCCGGTACGGAAGAAATGGTGGTTTCCCATTCTTCAATGCCCGTCAGATACAAAAGCGCCGCACCCATGCCGGCCAGCGCGCCGGAAATGGCCATGGTAAGAATGATGTTGCGCTTTTCCTTCATGCCGCTGTATTTGGCCGCATGGAAATTGTAGCCGGTTGCTTTCAGCTCATAGCCAAACTTGGTCTTATTCAGCACCACCCATACCACAATCGCCATAATGACAGCCAGGGGAATGGCAATGGTTACGCTCTTTTCATTGCCAAACAGCGTGTGCAGATCCATCTGGGGCAAAAGTCCGTTCGGGTTGACGCCGCGCAGCTGAATGGTGTAGGGGCTCATGGGATTTTTCACCCCATCCATACTCAGCACCATATTGGTGATATACAAGGTGATCCAGTTCAGCATGATACCGGAAATAACCACATTCACATTGCAGAAAGTCTTCAGCGCACCGCTGATGACCCCAAGGAATGCACCGGCGGCCATGGCAGCCAACACGCACACCCACCAGGGTGCCTTGAAATACAACCCGAAAAACAAAGCCGCACAAGCGCCGGCCACATACTGACCGGCCGCACCGATATTGAACATGCCCACTTTGTAAGCAAACAGCACAGAAAGTGCGCACATCAGCAGCGGCGCCGTTCTCACCAGCGTCTGGCCCAGGTATTTCATCTGGGATTTGGGTTTGGAATAGGTGAGGAAGTTTTCCAGAATGGTCTGGATTGCTTCAAATGCTCCGCTGGGTTCAATAACCAGCAACACAATGTATCCGATCACCAAGCCGCCCAAAACGCAAAGCAGAGAGGCAATCAGGGTTTGCGACGCTTCATAGCGGGGATAACGGCAAAGCAGCATAATAATGCCTGCCAGCACAATCACCACGGTACAGGTGGTCCATTGCTCTCCGGTCAAAGCGGTCACTGCATCCGCTTTGGTGCCTGAAATCAAGCCTGCCAGTTCATCTTTGCCTGTATTGATCAGTGTGGTTATGTATTGTACTGCCACACCGGCTGCAAACCATTTCCAGCATTCGTTCTTTTTCTTAACAGCAAAGAAAATGGCTGCGATAAACAACGCAATCGCGGGTAAAGCCATAAGATCACTCCTTTACTGTCTCATCGTTCGTTTCTTCCGCTGCCGTCTGGCGTTTGGCACCGGCCATATACAAGCCCAGTTCTTCCACCGTCACTTGCTTGGGGTCAAATTCGCCCACAATTTCGCCTTCGTACATCACCAGAATCCGGTCGCTGACGTTCATCACTTCGTCCAGTTCCAGGCTCACCAGCAGCACTGCTTTCCCGGCATCCCGCTGGGCCACAATTTGCTGATGAATGTATTCAATGGCCCCCACATCCAGGCCGCGGGTGGGCTGCACAGCCACCAGCAATTCCGGATCTTTGTCAATCTCACGGGCTACAATGGCCTTTTGCTGGTTGCCGCCGGACATACTGCGGGCTGCCGTTACGGGCCCCTGACCGGAACGAACGTCGTACTGATCAATCAGCTTTTCCGCATACTGACGGATATTGCCCCGGCGCAGGAAGCCTTTCTTTGTAAACTGCCGTTCAAAATACCGCTGCAGCACCATATTATCTTCCAGCGTATAATCCAGCACCAGGCCGTGCTTATGCCGGTCTTCGGGAATGTGACTCATCCCCGAAATGGAGCGCTGACGGATGGGCATCCGGGTGATGTTCTTGCCCTTGAGGAACAATTTGCCGCCCGCAAGCGGTTCCAGCCCTGTGATGCCGAAAACCAATTCGCTCTGGCCATTGCCATCAATACCGGCAATACAAACGATTTCACCCCGGCGCACGGAAAAGGACACGTTCTTCACCGCATTATTGGAATGCTGGCGGGAAGCCACCGTCATGTTTTCCACCCGCAGGATTTCTTCGCCGGGCTGGGCTGGCGCTTTATCCACCGCAAATTTCACGTCACGGCCCACCATCATCCGGGAAAGCTCGGCTTTGTTGGTATCTTTGATATCCACCGTGCCGATGTATTTTCCTTTGCGCAGTACGCTGCACCGGTCGGCCACAGCCATAATTTCGTTCAGCTTATGGGTAATGAACAGAATGGACTTTCCTTCCGCAGCCAGGTTCTTCATGATCTGCATCAGTTCGTCAATTTCCTGGGGTGTCAGCACGGCTGTTGGCTCGTCAAAAATGAGAATATCATTTTCGCGATACAGCATTTTCAGGATTTCCGTGCGCTGCTGCATGCCCACGGTGATGTCGGAAATGAGAGCATCCGGATTCACATGCAGCCCCCATTTTTCAGACATCTCCATAATTTTGTCCCGGGCCTGCTTTTTTTGCAAGAAAGTCAGCTTGTCAACCGGCTCCACACCCAGGATAATGTTATCCAGCACTGTAAAACATTCCACCAGTTTAAAATGCTGGTGCACCATACCGATCCCCAGGGCATTGGCATCATTGGGGTTTTTGATTTTTGCAGGATGCCCATTGATGCAAATTTCGCCTTCATCCGGCGTATACAAGCCAAATAGCACGCTCATCAGCGTGGACTTTCCGGCGCCGTTTTCGCCAAGCAGCGCATGGATTTCACCCTTGCGCAGCTGCAAAGTAATATCATCATTGGCGATGATACCGGGGAAGCGTTTGGTGATGTGCAGCATCTCTACTGCATACTGTTCCAAGTGGCAAACCTCCTTTGTCCTTCAGGCAGCATCAAGGCGGCTGCCCTTGTGTATTTTCATCCTTTTTTCACATAATTTCTCTATGTAGTATACCATACATAGCCGCTGATTGCAAAGCCTTTTTTGACCCAAAAAGAAAAACTGCGATGCCGCAACAGCGGCACCGCAGCGAATTTCTGCGATGAAATTACTTGATGTTGCCCAGATATTCCACGGTGGTGTTGGTCACAGCGGGTTCGGCAGCGATATCGGCAGAAACGACGATGGTGCCATCCAGCATGCCCTTCACCAGGGTCTTGTAATCTTCAGCGGTGAACTTGCCGTCTTCGAACTGGGTGGAGCCAGCGATCTGCACATAGTTCAGAGCAGGATCTTCGCTCACCAGGCCCAGGGTGACGATCTTGCCGGCGTAGTTATCCCACTTGTCGTTGATCACAACGTCCGTCAGAGCGTCGATGGTGGCGGGTTCCAGACCCTTCATGGCGGAGGTAACGGTCAGGTTTTCCCACTTGGCCAGTTCTTCAGCATCGGTGCTGCCGGCAGCATAAGCGGTGATGATAGCAGCCTGGTCCACGTCAACGCCGATCACCTTGGCGCCTTCCACCTTCTTGGCAGCGTCAACAGCAGAGGTGTAGATACCGCCGCCGCAGGCGAACACCACTTCGGTGCCGTTCTGATACCAGTTATCCATGTAAGCGGT
>JAFSGG010000052.1 GCA_017434775.1 Clostridia bacterium | reverse complement strand
TGTCATAGGCGCTTCTGTATGTTTTCGCTTCAGCGGCACATTGCTTGCAGAATTTGTCGCCTACATCCGCAGAAAGGGTCAAGGGTGAATGAGGCGACCAGCCCTCCAGTGGAGGGAGCGGCTGAAAGCCGCAGGAAGCCGAATGAATCAACCGAAACAAGCATTGGGAGCGTCAGCGACCAAGGCGTAGATTGAGGTTGCGGAACGATGCCCCTTGTGGGGTGTGGGATGAAACCCCACATATATCCCCCTCAAGCTTCAGCGGCAGATTGCTTGCAGAATCAGCCACCCACATCCGCAAAATGGGTGCAGGGACGATGTCCCTGCTGGGGTGTGGGGCAACGCCCCATAAACGTTCTCCCACCAAATCTCCTTGACAAATGCCCCGTTTCTGTGGCACACTTGGGGTACAGAAACGGAAAGGGGGGATACGATGCGCATCACGGGCCTGCGGCTGCACAATTTTCGGTGCTACGATCAGGTGATGATCACGCCGCCGCAAGGGGTTACCATGCTGGTAGGCGAAAACGGCGCCGGGAAAACGAACCTGCTGGAAGCAGTGCATCTGTGCTGCCTGGGGCGCAGCCATCGTACCTCCTTCGATAAAGAAATGATCATGAACGGCCAGGAAACGGCGGCGGTGCAGCTGACGGTGGAGCGCAACGACGGCAGACATGAAGTGGGTGTGCGGCTGTTTGAAAATGCCCGGAAAAAGAAAGTGATTTATGTAAACGGCAAAACGGCCTCGAAAATGGGCGAACTGATGGGCCATGCCACTTGCGTGATCTTTTCGCCGGAGGATCTGGCGCTGGTGAAGGAAGGCCCTCAGGCCCGGCGCCGTTTTCTGGATATGCTGCTGAGCCAGCACCAACGCAGCTATTTTTATGCGCTGCAGACCTATATGGGCGTGCTGAAGCAGCGAAATGCCCTTTTGAAGAGCGGCGATGCCCGGCAATTGCCGGCCTGGGATGAGCAGCTGGCGCTGGCCGCGGCGCCGGTGGTGCGGCTGCGGCGGGAAGCCTGTGCCCGGCTGAATGAATGGGCGGCCCGGCATTACGCCTACATCGGCGGCCGGGAGGAGGAAACCTTTTCATTGCAATATGATAGCGCACTTTCCGAAGCGGAGGATGTGGCCGAACGCATGCTGCAAGGCCTGAACGCCGGCAGGCAGGAAGACCTGCGCCGCCAATACACCACCTTCGGCCCTCACCGGGACGACGTGGCCTTGACCCTCTGCGCCATGCCCATGAAAGCCTTTGCTTCTCAGGGCCAGATGCGCACGGCGGCTTTGTCCATGAAATTAGCCGCCTTTGACCTATTGGAAACTGCTCAGCGGGAAGCGCCCCTGCTGCTGTTGGACGACGTGCTCTCCGAACTGGATCCGGAACGCCGCCGCCGGCTCATCAGCCGCATCGGCAACGCCCAGGCCTTGCTTACCTGTACCGACGCCGGGGATTTCATCGGCGCCAAGCCCGCCTGCGTACTGCATGTGGAAAAAGGAAAAATAAAGGAATAAAACGAAAGAACGCCGGAAATGGCGTTTTTTGTTGGTTGCCACTGCAAACAATGTGTTACTGGGCGTTGAGAAAACGTTTATGTGGGGTTTCACCCCACTCCCCACAAGGGGCATTGCCCCTTGACCCATCCTGCGGATGTAGTTGGCTGGTTCTACATACGCTGTGCCGCCGAAGCAGAAACATCCTGATACAAGAGGGAAGAAAAACAGCAAATCTCCAATGCATAAACACTCTTTTACCCATTCTCAATTCATGTACTAACGAAATTCTGCATTCTGCATTCTTCATTCTGAATTTTTCTCTCGCCTCCACGGGCTGGCGGTGTTCCACCGCCGGCCGGATGCTATGCATCCGGGGAAAACAGAAAAAGGCCGGGAGAAAGTTTGCTTTCTCACCGGCCCTTTTTCATGTTTTCATTGTGCCCGTGGGGCTTGTTTCGTTCGTTTCTTTCGGTGCTGTCCGTTGGGCAACAGATTCCATTGTTCTTTTTGTTTTCTACCGTCTTCTCTTCTTCCGGGCGAAAAATGTTTGTTCGTCCGTATTACCACTTCGCCTGCCGGGTGCAGGGAGGAACTCCCTGCCGTGGGGTACAGGGGACGAGCAGTCCCCTGCTTCGTTTCTCGGCAACAGGCGGAAACTGTTCGTTTGTACACACAACCACTTCGCCTGCCGGGTGCAGGGAGGAACTCCCTGCCGCAGGGGTACAGGGGACGAGTAGTCCCCTGCTTCGTTCTTTTCGCTTCAGGCGGAAATTGTTTGTCCATCAACAGAATTCCTTCGCCTACCGGGTCCAGGGGTGAAACCCCTGGCCTGGTGTTTCACGTGAAACACAGCGATTTTTAGCAAAAAACAAAATATAATAGAACAAAAGCATTTTATTTTATGAATGGCAGCAGGAAAAAAGGAATTTATGTGGAATAGTAGAATTTGGGTAAGGATGAGGTTCCTTTTCACGAAGGAACCTGTAGCATATGAATGACGCCTTCAAACCACTAAAAATCATGAGAATGGGGGATACGGAAAAATGGACATGTCGGACATCATCAAGACATTGGCCAAGGAAAAGTCCAACCTCCTGCAGGGGGATGCGGAACGCATTGCCCGGCAGCATGGAGAAGGCAAGTGCACTGCGCGCGAACGGGTTGCGAAGCTGTTTGATGCAGGCAGCTTTGTGGAAATGGATGCGCTGCGCAGCGACACCAATCTGGTGGCCGGTTACGGCACCGTGAACGGCTGTGCCGCTTATTGCTTCGCTCAGGATTACGCATCCTGCGGCGGTGCCATGACGGGCGCTCAGGCTGAAAAAATTCAGAAACTGCTCAATATGGCAAAGCTCACCGGTGCGCCGGTGGTGGCGATGCTGGACAGCGCCGGCGTGAAGCTCACCGAAGGTGCGGCTTCCCTGCCCCTGTATGCCAAGGTAATGAACCAGATGGCCCGCCTGTCCGGCGTGTGCCCCCTGATCGCCGTGGTGATGGGCCCCTGCCGCGGCCTTTCCACCCTGCTGACCCAGGTGTGCGATATCACCATCCAGGTGAACAAGACCGGCGAAGTGGCGTTGCATACCGCGCTGGTGATGAACAGCGAAAAGGGCGTGGAAAAGACGGCTCAGGCTCTCTTTGGCGCCGAAACCATGGCCAAGCAGGGCGTGTGTGCCCTGACGGCGGATAGCGAAGACGAAGCGGAAGCGTTGGTTGCCGCTCTGATCGATATGCTGCCCGCCTGCAATATGGAAAGCGCTCCCCTGGTGGATGAAGACGATATCAACCGCCTGATGGTGTGCGAAAATGCCGATGACGCCACGGCTATCCTGACGGATGTGGCGGATATGGGCCATGTGATTGAACTCTACGCCGCTTACGGCAAAGCCATCCGCACGGCTCTGTGCCGCATCGGCGGCCACACCTGCGGTGTGGTGGTCAGCGATTATCAGAACGATAACGGCCGTCTTTTCGTTGAAGACTGCAAGAAGGCCGCCCGTTTTGTGCGCCTGTGCGATTGCTACAGCCTGCCGGTGGTGTCCTTTGTGCATGCCGACGGCATTGCCGTTCCCTGTGAATGCAAGCAGGGTGATACCATCCGCGCCGCTGCGGAACTGTGCTACGCTTACGCGGAATGCACCGCTCCCAAGATCGGCATTGTGGCCGGTAACGCCGTGGGTGCTGCCTATGTGGCCATGGGCGGCAAGGATATGGCGGACGTGAGCTATGCCTGGCCCCAGGCCATGATCGCCCCCCTCACCGAAGAAGTGGCTGTGCAGGCCCTGAACGAAAAGGAAATGCTGCAGGGCGAAAAGAAGGAAGACCTGATGGCTGCCTATCACGACAGCTGCGGCGCTCTTTTTGCTGCCAGGACCGGAATGGTGGATGACGTGATCGACCCCAAAGAAACCCGCAAGTACATCATCGCTGCTATGGAAATGCTGGTCTCCAAGCATGATGTGAACCTGCCCCGCAAGCATGGCAACCTGCCCCTGTAAGAAAGGGAGGATGCGGATATGGATAATTTGATTTTCGGCCTTTCCACCACGGCGGTGGGGATGCTGGTGGTGTTTTTAGGGTTGGTGATCCTCATCGCCTGCATCACCGTCATGGGCATGCTGAACAAGAACGCCGGCAAGAAAGCGGCCCCCAAGGCGGCTCCGGCTCCTGTGGCGGCGCCGGCCCCCGTGCCCCCCATCCAGATGGAACAGCCTGCCGCTGAAAATGATGAACAGCTGATCGCCGTGATCACCGCCGCCATTGCGGCTGTGTGGCAGGGCCAGCAGAGCGGCTTTGTGGTGCGCCGTGTGCGCCGCACCGACGGTATGAGCGCCCGTGCCCGTGCCGCCCGGGAAGAACAGATTTACACTCATTTGTAATTAGAGAAGGGAGATTCCTGTCATGCGTAAATTCAACATTACCGTCAATGGTGTTTCCTACGAAGTGGAAGTAGAAGAAGTGGGCGCTGGTTTTGCCGCTCCCGTTGCTCCTGTGGCTGCTGCCCCCGTGGCCGCTGCGCCCGTGGCTGCCGCTCCCAAGGCTGCTGCCCCCGCCCCCGCCGCTGCCCCCAAGGCGGCCGCTCCCGTTGCCAATGGCCTGAAGGTTGTCAGCCCCATGCCCGGCACCATTCTGGACGTGAAGGTGTCCGTTGGCGCCAGCGTGAAGAAGGGCGATATCCTGATGATTCTGGAAGCCATGAAGATGGAAAACGAAATCGTGGCCCCCGAAGATGGCACCGTGGCTCAGGTAAACGTGCAGAAGGGCGCTTCTGTCAATTCCGGCGACGTGCTGTGCGTGCTGTAAGCTGAATCCTTTCAACGAAAGAAAATAAACGAAAGGAGACGCTTTACAGATGGAATCCGTAAATATTCTGGGTACTTTGGCGGACCTGGCCAACGAATCCGGTATTGCACAATTTCTGCGTGATCCCCTGGCGCTGGTGATGGTGGGCATTGCCTGCGTGCTGATTTATCTGGCCATCGTAAAGAAGTTTGAACCTTTGCTGCTGCTCCCCATTGCCTTTGGTATGTTGCTGACCAACCTGCTGGGCAGTGAAGTGTTCCACGAAAGCCTCTTTGCCGGCGGCCACGCCAACTGGAGTTTGTTCGGCGGCGCCATATTGGTAGAATCCACGGATCTGGCAAACCTGGGCCAGTACACCGTGAACAATGCCGGTGCCATCCTGCTCAATAATCAGGTCATCGGCCAGATTACCGAAAACTTCTCCGTGGGTGCTACCCTGAACGAAGTGGGCGCGCTGGTACTGAACGGCGAAACCCTGGCGGAAAGCGTTGCCGTGATCATCAAGGATACCGCCGCTTACATGAGCGACGGCCAGGTGTATTCTTCCGTGGGTAACCTGCTGGCTACCGCCGGCCAGACCATCACCCCCGGTCTGCTGGACTATTTGTACCTGGGCGTGAAGCTGGGCATTTATCCCTGCCTTATCTTCATCGGTGTTGGCGCCGGTACGGACTTTGGTCCCCTCATCGCCAACCCCAAGACCCTGCTCATGGGCGCCGCCGCTCAGGCCGGTATCTTCATCGTGTTCATCGGTGCCAAAGTGTTTGGCTTTACCAATGCGGAAGCCGGCGCCATCGGCATCATCGGCGGCGCAGACGGCCCCACCGCCATCTGGCTCACCGGTAAGCTGGCGCCCCACCTGCTGGGCCCCATCGCCGTGGCCGCTTACAGCTACATGGCCCTGGTTCCTGTGATCCAGCCTCCCATCATGCGGCTGCTGACCACGAAGAAGGAACGCCAGATCGTCATGGAACAGCTGCGCCCCGTGACCAAGCGGGAAAAGATCCTCTTCCCCATCGTGGTCACCGTGCTGGTATCCCTGTTGCTTCCCAGCGCTACGCCCCTGGTTGGCTGTCTCATGCTTGGTAACCTGATGCGCGAATGCGGCGTGGTGGAACGTCTGAACAAGACGGCGCAGAATGAACTGATGAACATCGTCACCATTTTCCTGGGCATCACCGTGGGCGCCACGGCCACCGCTGCCACCTTCCTCACCACCGATACCATCAAGATCATCGCCCTGGGCGTGTTCGCCTTTGGCTGCGGCACCGCTTGCGGCGTGCTGCTGGCAAAGCTCATGAACAAGCTCACCGGCGGCAAGATCAACCCCCTCATCGGCTCTGCCGGCGTTTCCGCCGTGCCCATGGCCGCCCGTGTTTCCCAGATGGAAGGCCAGAAGGCCAACCCCGGCAATTTCCTGCTGATGCATGCCATGGGCCCCAACGTGGCCGGCGTCATCGGTTCCGCTATTGCTGCCGGCGTGCTGCTGAGCATGTTCGGCTGACAGCAAATGAAATGGAAAAATCCATTTCATTTGGTTGCATCACTCCCCTGTAAGCCCGAAACCGAATCTTCGGGCTTACGGTCGGGGATGATAGAGGAAGCGGAATCCTTCCGCTCCTCGCACCGGCAAAGCCGGTACTGCGGATTACAATCGAAGGCTTCGCCAGCCTTCGATGCATCTGGCAGAATACTCTGAATTTTTGAGTGAATCATCATGGAAGGAGATTCATCATGGCAAAAGTATTGATTACCGATACCATCCTGCGTGACGCCCATCAGTCCCAGGCTGCCACCCGCATGCGCATTGACGAAATGCTGCCGGTGTGCGAAATGCTGGATAAGGTTGGTTTCTTTTCTCTGGAATGCTGGGGCGGCGCCACCTTTGACAGCTGCCTGCGCTTTCTGAACGAAGATCCCTGGGAACGCCTGCGGACGCTTCGCAAGGCCCTGCCCAATACCAAGCTGCAGATGCTGCTGCGCGGCCAGAACATTCTGGGCTACAAGCACTATGCTGACGACGTGGTGGATTATTTCGTAAAGAAGTCCATCGATAACGGCATCGACATCATCCGCACCTTTGACGCCCTGAACGACCTGCGCAACATGGAAACCGCTGTGAAGGCCACCAAGAAATACGGCGGCACCGCGGAAGTGGCCATGAGCTACACCACTTCTCCCGTGCACACGGAAGAATATTTTGTGAAGCTGGCCAAGGATATCGAAGCCATGGGCGCCGATATGATCTGCATCAAGGACATGGCCGGCCTGCTGCTTCCCTTCAGCGCCTATTCCCTGGTGAAGAAGCTGAAGGCGAACACCAAGCTGCCCATCGTGCTGCACACCCACAACACCGCCGGTACCGGCGCCATGACCCTGCTCAAGGCTGTGGAAGCCGGTGTGGACGTCATCGACTGCGCCCTGTCTCCCCTTGGCGGCGGCACCAGCCAGCCCGCCACCGAATCCATGGTGGCCGTGCTGAAGGGTTCCGAATTTGATACCGGCCTGGATGAAGATTTGATGAGCAAGATTGCCGAACATTTCCGCGGCGTGGCCGATCGTCTGAACAAGGACGGCTGGCGCGATGCCGGCAAAGTGCTGGCTGTGGACGCCAAGGCCCTGCAGTATCAGGTGCCCGGCGGCATGCTGTCCAACCTCATCGGCCAGCTCAAGCAGGCCAACGCCATGGATAAATACTATCAGGTGCTGGAAGAAGTGCCGCGGGTTCGCGAAGACTTCGGCTTCCCGCCCCTGGTAACCCCCACCTCCCAGATCGTCGGTACCCAGGCTGTGATGAACGTGCTGGGCGGCGAACGCTACAAGATGGTGACCAAGGAATCCAAGGGCCTGCTCCGCGGCGAATATGGCCGTCTGCCCGCCCCTGTGAATGAAGACGTGCGCAAAAAGTGCATCGGCGACGCCAAGGTGATCACCCATCGCCCGGCCGATGATATCGCCCCCGAACTGGATAACTACCGCAAGGAAATTGCCCAGTACATCCAGCAGGACGAAGACGTGCTCTCCTACGCCCTCTTCCCCCAGGTGGCCACCAAGTACTTCCAGTGGCGCCAGGCTCAGCAGATGCAGGCCGATCCCACTGCCTATAACAAAGAAGACGGCACCATGCCTGTCTAAATCATTTACCGGGCTGTCGTACCTTGTGCGGCAGCCCGGTAAATCTAATTCAGAATCTAAAACAAATTCAGAATTAAGAATTAAGAATGAAGAATTTTGATTGCTGATGAAATGAACAAAGTTCATCTGGAAAAGTTGTTTTCGGCTGTTATCTTTTTGTGAATCATCAAACCAATTCAATTCTTCATTCTTCATTCTGAATTCTTAATTTTCACGAGGTACAATTGTATGGATTTCGAGCGTTTGAATGAGATCGCCTTCCGCCTGATGGGCAAGCGCAAAAGCCATTTGGAGAGGGAAGTGGGCGCGGCGTATTTCCACGGCAAGCGCACCGGCAAAAGTGCGGTGGAGCTGCGCAAACGGTTGTTTCCGGAAGAGGACGGCATGGATGATATTCTGCTGTGCGCCGGCATGTTCCACGATATGTGCAAGGGCCTGGAACCCCATGCGGATAACGCTGCGTTCCTGTGCCGGAAAGTGCTGGCGGAGGAACTGACGGAAAAAGAAATGGATGCCGTTTGCCAGTTGATTCACAACCATGACAAGCGCCACCCCGGCACCGAAGTGAACACCGTGTGGGAAAGGCTTTTGCAGGATGCGGACGTGCTGGACCATTACGGAAGCCAGGGCATCTGGATGAGCAATACCTATTATGCCTACTGCGGCCAGCGGGAAATGGCGGCCCTTTCGGAATTCTATTTCAAGGAATGGGAGCCCCAGTGCGAAATGGACCGGAAAAAGCTGAATTTTGACCTGTCCAAACAGATCTTTGACGAAAAAACTGCTTTTGAAGGGCATGTGATCCGCCGGATGCTGAAAGAAGCGGAAGGGGAATATTGCCTGTAACAGAAAAGAGCGTGTGATGGACACGCTCTTTTTTTATGGCGCATGGGTTTTGCGGAAAGCCATGGGAGTGATGCCTTTTTCCCTTTTGAACAGGGCGATCAGGTGGCTGGCGGAGGCAAAACCCGTTTGCAGGGCAATATCGCTGACGGAGGAAGAAGTGCTCATCAGCAGCGCTTCCGCCTGTTCCAGCCGGTAATGGAGCAGATAGGCGGAAAAATGCTGGCAGAAATGCCGCAGGAAAAAGGCGCTGAAATAGGTGGGCGAAAGGCCCACCGCCCGGGCAATGCGGCTCACCGTCAGTTTTTCTCCGAAGTGGGCCTGGATGTAGGAAAGAATTTGCTTGCAGGTATCTTCCCGGCTGGCTGCGGCGGAGGGCACCAGCCTTCCTTTCCGGAAAAGACGGGCCGTAATCGTCAGCAGCAGGGCCTTGGTGAGCATTTCCTTGCCGGGATCGTCCGTTTTTTGCAGGGAGAAAACCTGTTCCATGAATTGCTGCTCTTCCCCATCCATGCGGGCAGGCAGGCTCAGCAGCCCTTCCGCCAGCGGCCGCAGAAAGGCCTGCTGGTCGTGATCCTCTTTGGCAAAGAGCAGATGATCCCAGGGAAAAATAAAAATATCCCATTGGGATGCCGGATCCAGCGCCTGAAAGCCGTGGAGCTGGCCGGGGTTGATGAGCACCATATCGCCGGGGTGCAGCAGCATTTTTTCGCCGTCCAGGGTCATTTCCAGGACGCCACGGTTCAGCCGCAGCACTTCTACGTCGTCCTGCCAGTGCAGGGCGGCATGGAGCGGCACACCCGTGTGGGGCATTTGGTACAAGACCACGGGGTAGGCGGCGCTGCCCCGCAGTCGGTTTTCTTTCATGCGGTGATCCATGGTCAACATCCTTGTAAAATGATAGAAAATGCCGGTATTACGCTATACAGGCAGGAATAAAACATGGTAAAATGATATCAGAAGTGAAATGAAAAAGCAAGGAGGTTGTGCCTGTGGATTATAGCAGCATGAAAAAAGCGTATATCCGGGGTTGGCACACGTGGAACGTACGCAGTGTGCTTTCCCATGTGCATATGCCGGACGGCTTTGCCCTGAACCTGGCGTTCAAGGAATACCGGGAGGGGCACTACCTGAAAGAAACGCTGGTGGGCCGTTTTGTGAACGAATACGGCCGGGAACCGGCGGAAACGGCTTTCCCCGGGGCTCACGCTTTTGATGAAAGCTATACGGAAATGCGCGTTCACTGGTGCGGCATGGAGATCCGGGTGGAATCCACGGTGGAGGATGGTGAGCTTGTGCTGCTCATTACTCCGGAAAAGTGCCAGATGAAGCCGGCCATGCTGGTGGTGGAAGGCGGCTTTTTGTGGGGAAAAGAAGGCTGGGTGGAAAAGAAGGGGCACATGCTGCGGGGCTGCTCCCCTGCCCTTACCCATTCGGTGTATGTGACCGGAAAAGCCATGCAGGACCCCAATATCCCCGTGCAGGCGGCCTACCTGAGCGTTGCGCTGGATAGCCCGGCGGCGGTTTCCACAGGCAAAATGTGCACGGTGGAGGAAGCCCGGCGGCTGATCGCCGAAAAACGAAGGGCACATGGGGAAAAATGCGCCCGGTATGGGCAACGGACGCCCATGTACGAAGCCATGGAATCCGCCCTTGCCTGGGATACGGTGTACGATGCGAAGAACGACCGGGTCATTTCCCCGGTGAGCCGGCTGTGGAGCATTGGCAGCGGCGGGTATGTGCTGTTTTGTTGGGATAATTTCTTTGCCGGGTTCATGGCTAGTTTGGGAAACAGGGAACTGGCCTGTTCCAACCTGCGGGAAATACTCAACCAGCAGACGAAGGAGGGCTTTGTGCCCAATTTTTCCTACGCCACCGGCCAGGTGAGCGCCGATCGTTCCCAGCCGCCGGTGGGCAGCGCCATGCTGCTGGAAACGTACCGGGTGTTGAAGGAAACATGGATCGTGGAAGAGATGTATCCGGATCTTTTGCGCTGGAATACCTGGTTTTATCACCATCGGATGAACGAAAGCGGCACCTTGTGCTGGGGCAGCGAAGCCATCCCCGTGCAATACGGCAACCGCTGGGAAGAGGACGGGGTGCACGGCCGTTTTGGCGCAGCGCTGGAAAGCGGGCTGGATAATTCTCCCATGTATGACGACGTGCCCTTTAACCTGGACACCAACCGGCTGGAAATGGAGGACGTGGGGCTGACGGGGCTGTTCATTCTGGACTGCCGGTCGTTGATGGAATTGGCGGCGCTGATTGGCCGGGAGGAAGATCTTCCCCTTTTGCAGCAGCGCATGGACCGGGCCCGGCAGGGGCTGGAAAACCTTTGGGATGAGGAGAACGGCTTTTATTACAACCGGCGCACGGATACCGGGATGTTTTCCCGGCGCATTTCCCCCACCAATTTCTATGCCCTCTTTTCCCCGGATGTGACGAAAGAGCGGCAGCGCCGCATGGCGGATGCGCATTATTACAACCCGGAGGAGTTTTACGGGGAATGGATGCTGCCCTCCATCGCCCGGAATGACGCCGCCTTCCCGGAACAGGATTATTGGCGGGGCCGGGTGTGGGCGCCGCTGAATTTCCTGGTGTATCTGGCCTTGCGGCGGACGGAACTGAAGGACGTGCGCCGGGATCTGGCGGAAAAATCCGCACGGCTGTTTATGAAAGAATGGACGCAGTACCGCCATGTGCATGAAAACTATTCCGCCGTCACGGGGGAAGGCTGCGATACCGGCAACAGCGATAAATTTTACCACTGGGGTGCCCTTTTGTGTGTGATCGCCCTGGCCGAGGAAGGGTACATTCCCGGCTTTGGTGAAGCGCCGGAGGAAAACGAACAATAAAAAAACCCCCGGCGCACAGCCGGGCGGATGCATACGGAAATAAAAAAGGCAGCGGACAGGCTGCCTTTTTTTGTGCTTATTTCTGGTTTTTCATTTCGTAGAGCATATGGCCGATCTGGTTGAGGTGATAGTTGTTTTCTTCGGTCTTTTCGATCAGCTGACCGAAACCGTACGTGAAGAAAGAACCTACCCAGGAGATCAGAGCGCCTACGATCAAAACCACAAAACCGACCAGGATATTTTCATCACCATAGAAGGAATCCATGGACCAGAACCGCACGGCTCCCACGAAAGAAGCCAGCATACCCACAATGCACACTACCCAAGCCAGAACCTTGATTTTCCTGCCGATATTCGTGAACATGAAATGATCCCCCTCTTTTGTTTTATCCTGTTCTATATTATAGCGGTTTTTGTCTTTTTGTCAAGAACAGAACGGTATTTAAGCCTTATCGATGCTGACAACCGGATATTCTTCCTTTTCCACGGCTGATTTCAGTGCCTGTTCATCGGGTTCAAAGTGCAATATCAGCTGCACCCGGCCGGTTTTGTAATCCGGCAGCGCTTCCCGCACCCCGGGCACGCCCTCCAGCGCTTTTTTCACCGTGGCCTCGCAGTGTTCGCACATCATGCCTTCCAGTTCCATCCCCCATTGGATGGCCGGGCTCTCCGGAGGCAAAGTGATTTTGCGGTCATGCCGGGCATCCCGGATGTTCACAAAGTTCAGCCGCAGGGCGTTGCTTACCACAAAAAAGCTGGAAAGGCTCATGGCCGCTGCACCGTACATGGGGTTCATTTCCCAGCCCAGCAGGCTGATGAAAGCCCCGGCAGCCAGGGGAATGCCAATCACGTTGTAGAAAAAGGCCCAGAACAGGTTTTCCTTAATGTTTTTCAGCACCATCCGGCTGAGGCGGATGGCGGCGGTTACGTCGGATAGCTTGCTGTTCACCAGCACCACGTCGGCGGCGTCCAGCGCCACGTCCGTCCCGGCGCCGATGGCCACGCCCATATCCGCAGCGGTAAGCGCCGGTGCGTCGTTGACGCCGTCCCCCACCATCAGCACATGGCCCTTCCGCTTCAGGGCGCGGATGGCCTTTTCCTTGCCTTCAGGCAGGACGCCTGCAATCACCTGGTCCACCCCGGCGGCAGCGCCCACGGCATGGGCGGTCAGGGGATTATCGCCGGTGAGCATCACCACCTCAAGCCCCATGCCCTTCATTTCCTTCACGGCGGCGGCGCTGTCTTCCTTCAGGGTATCCGCCACGGCGATGATGCCGCAAAGCGTGCCGTTTTTGCCAAAAAACAGGGGGGTTTTGCCCTGCTGAGCCAGAGCATCTGCCTGCTTTTTCGCAGCCGGGGGCACTTTGGCCTGCTGTTTCACAAAATCCATTTTTCCGGCAAAAACCGTTTCGCCCATCAGCATCCCCTCCAGGCCGTTGCCGGGAAGGGCGGTGAAATTTTCCGTTTCGGGGACAGCAAGCTCCTTTTCTGCTGCTTTTTCCATGATAGCCCGGGCCAGCGGGTGCTCGCTTTTGGCTTCCAGGGCAGCAGCCAGGATCAGCAGGCTTTCTTCCGTTTCATCGCCCAGGGGCAGAATGTCCGTTACTTTGGGTTTTCCTTCCGTCAGGGTGCCGGTTTTATCCAGTACCACCACATGGCTTTTGCCCACGGCTTCCAGCGAAGCGGCGGTTTTGAACAGGATGCCGTTTTTGGCCCCCACGCCGCTGCCCACCATAATGGCTACCGGCGTGGCCAGCCCCAGCGCACAGGGGCAGCTGATCACCAGCACAGAAATGGCCCGGGCCAGAGAAAAGCCGATTTCCTTGCCCAGCAGCAGCCAGATGCCCAGCGTTACAAGGGCGATTCCGATCACGACCGGCACAAAAATGCCGCTCACCTTATCCGCCATCTTGGCGATGGGCGCTTTGGTGGCCGCGGCGCCTTCCACCAGGCGGATGATGCCGGAAAGGGTGGTGTCTTGCCCCACCTTCTCCGCCCGGAAACGGATGTAGCCAGATTGGTTCATGGTGCCGGCGGATACAGGGCTGCCTGCCTCCTTATCCACGGGGATGGATTCGCCGGTGAGGGCGGCTTCGTTTACGGCGGTGTGGCCTTCAAGGATTGTGCCGTCCACGGGAATCTGCTCCCCGGGCCGCACGGCAATGATATCGCCGGGCTGCACCTGAGCAATGGGCGCGGTGGTTTCCATGCCGTCTTTCACCACGGTGGCCGTCTGGGGCGCCAGCTGCATCAGGCGCTGCAGGGCGGATGTGGTTTTGCCCTTGGATCTTGCTTCCAGCATCTTGCCCACGGTGATGAGGGTCAGGATCATGGCGGCGGATTCAAAATACAGCCCGTGAAGCAGATGCGCTGCATGTTCCGGCTGCATTACCATCTGGAACAGCACTGCCGTGGAATACACAAAGGCCGCGCCGCTGCCCAGGGCTACCAAAGTATCCATGTTGGGTGCGCCATTTATCACGCCTTTGAAACCGTTGATAAAAAAGCGCTGGTTGATGATCATCACAATGGCGGCCAGCAGCATCTGGGTCAGGGCCAGCGCCGCCGGATGCTCTGCAAAAAAGCCGGGCAGGGGCAAGCCAATCATGTGTCCCATGGCCAGGTACATCAATACCGCCAGAAACCCCAGGCTCCACAAAAGCCTTTTTTTCATCTGCGGCGTTTCGGTGTCTTCCAGCGGCTTTTCCGTTTTCACTTTCGTGCCCTTTACATGGGCGCTGTAACCGGCCTTTTTCACCGCTGCCAGGATGGCTTTTTCGTCGCCGCCTTCCACGCCCATGCTGTTGGTCAGCAGGCTCACCGCGCAGGTTTCCACCCCGGGAACGGCGTTCACTGCCTTTTCCACCCGGGCGCTGCAGGCGGCGCAGTGCATGCCCTGCACGTCAAATTGCTTCATTAATATATACCTCCGCAAAGAGCGATTCTTTCGTCCCCATCTTATCAGCAACGAAAACCGGTGTCAAGGGACAAAGTTTACCTCGTATAACGGAGCATTGCCCCTGGAAAGGCGGAATGCGGAATCTTCAATCTCCTTCTTCCGTGTATTCCGGAAAATGCAGGGCTTGGTCTTCCCGGCAGGGTTCGGTGGGGCCGATGACGGTGAAAGCATTTTCCGGGGCGGTAAGCACGGTATCCATTTCAATCTGCACCAGCCATTGGCCGTCCGGGGTTTTGCCGATGAGCCACACATCGGCGGTATTGGGCCAGATATCCACGGGCGCCCCCGGGAAGAGGGGTGAAAAATCCTCCATCAGGTACCAATCGCTCCGATCATAGGAAGGGAAGGCGCAGGGAACGGTTTCCGTTTCCTTGCCGAAAGCCAGCTGATCCTGATGAATCCAGCCGGTGATGCCCGTTTCTTCGCTGCCGAAAAGCAGCTGCACAAAATCTCCCTTTTCCGCCATGATTTTCCCGGCAGCCCGGGTGTACAGGAAAGCGAAAGCATTGCCGTCCGGTGCATCCATCAGGGGCGCCTGAGCGGTTTTCACGCAGGCCCAGCTCTCTGCGTTCAGGCTGTCCACCAGCCCTTGTTCGCTATCCGGCAGCAGGGAAAGATCCATGTTTTCCAGAAGGATGCCAAAGGGCAGGGAACCGTAGTGGACAAAACTGTTGTTGGTATGCTCCCGGAAATCTGATGCGTGGATCACATAATCGTTGGAAAGGTTAAAGATGGCCCGGCCGTTATTGAGGGAAGCCAGCCGCCATCCTTTTTCGGTACCGGCAAAGGTCAGTTCCCAGGACAAGGCCGGGGAATACAATTCCATATATTCCGTGCCGGAATGGATTTCGTTGTAATACAGTTTTTCTTCCTGAAAAGGGGAGCGGATGATGGAAGTATACCGGTCCCCATCCCAGTAAACAATGGCCAGCGCCCGGTGCCCCTGTTCGTTTTCCAGCAGCATATTGATCTGCCCGGGCAGGCTGACCAGCAGCGCCAGCCTTTCCCCTTCCTCCAGCACAAGGGGTGCGCAGCCCAGCAGATGCTGCTCATGGATCACGGCGCCGGCGCCGTAATCGGTCAGCTGGTTTGCGGCATCCGTATGAATCAGGGAGTGCATTTCCTCTGCCAAATCTTCCGTCAGGGGAATGGGCGCATAATCCTGCACGTTCCAGGGGATGGGATCGCCCTTTTGCAGGGGATTGGTCATTACTTCCAGCGTTTTGAAATACAGGGTGCTGTTTTCCACCTTCACCAGCCGGATCTGGCGGTAAATGGCGATCTCCCCTTCCCATTTTCCGGAACCGTAGGCAGTGGAGCGGTTGATTGTCCAGCCGGGAAAATCTTGCAGGGCAGCCTGTTCCAAAGCGCTTTTATCCATTTTTTCCGCAGCGCAGGGGAAGGCAGTAACCAGCAGGCACAATGCAAGCAGGAAGAACAGCTTTCGTTTCACAGGAACCATCTCCTTTCCTATACAGGACGGATGAACGGCGTTTTTTGTTACATCCATCATAACAAACGGCGGCGGAAATATCCAGGATGGAGGAAAAACCGGCAGGATATGTGCTTTTTTTCCAGACGAGACTGTGATACAATGAACACAGCACATCAAATGGAAAGGAAGGGTTTTCCATGGCGGAGTACAAAAATATGTTTTCCCTCATCGGCAAGAGCGATGCGGAAGTGAAGGAACGGCTGAACCAGCTGTTCCAGACCATTTTTTTTGACGAAGAAGAGCGTTTTTATTTTGACACCCCTTGCGGCACCATGGGCTACATGCTGGACACCGGGAATATCGATGCCCGCACCGAGGGCATGAGCTACGGCATGATGATGACCGTGCAGATGGACAGGAAAGACCTGTTTGACAAGCTGTGGCTGTTCACCGTAACGCATATGCTCCAGCGGGACGGCAAGTATCAGGGCTATTTTGCCTGGAGCGTGAACCGGGACGGCAGCCATCGGGCCGAAGGACCGGCACCGGATGGGGAAGAATACTTCGCCATGGCCCTGTTTTTTGCATCTGCCCGTTGGGGGGACGGCGAAGCGCCCTATGATTACAGCGTGCAGGCGAGGGAGATCCTGCGCCACTGCGTGCATCAGGATGAAATTGTCCCCGGCGGCGATCCCATGTGGAACCGGGAAAACCATTACATCAAGTTCATCCCCGAATCCCCCTACTCCGATCCCTCCTATCATCTACCCCATTTCTATCAGCTCTTCGCAGACCGGGCCAATGCGGAAGACCGGGCTTTCTGGGCCAAGGCCGCCCAGGCCAGTCGGGAATACATCGCCCTTTCTTCCCATCCGGCGACCGGCATGAGCCCGGAATACGCCGAATACGACGGCAGCCCCCGGCACATGTTCCGTAAAAGTATGGATTACTATTCCGATGCTTACCGGGTGGTGATGAACATCGCGCTGGATCATCTGTGGATGGGTGAAACGGAAAAGCTGGATACTGTGGCGGAGAATTTGCAGAAGTTCTTCTATGAAAACACGGAATTTGGCGTATATGGCAGCTACATGCTGGACGGCACCGTCCACCCCGAACCGGCCATGCACCCCGTAGCCATCACCGCCACCCTGGCCGCCGGTTCCATTGCCAGCGAAGGCCCTTACAAAAAGGAATGGCTGCAGCGGCTGTGGGATACCCCCCTGCGAAAAGGCGTGCGCCGGTATTACGATAACTGCCTGTATTTCTTCTCCTTCCTGATGCTCAGTGGAGAATACAAAATCTATTGATATTCCGGGGAAGGGCGTTCCTTCCCTGTTTTTTGAAGAGGATTCATCATGCAATCACAGATGCAAAAGAAAACCGGCCCGGCCATGCTGGCGGCGGCCGTCGGCAACGGTATTTTCGGGTTCAGCTTCATGTTCAGCCGCATGGCAATGGATGCAGCATCGCCCCTGACCCTGCTGATGTACCGGTTTACCCTGGCTTTTTTGTTCATCAATATTGTGGCCTTGTGGGCTCACCTGACGAAGAAAGAAGGATGGCTGCGGTTTCGTATTCCGTGGAAGAAGAGCTTGCCGCTTTTTGTGCTGGGACTTTTGCAGCCGGTGATTTATTTCCTGTGCGAAAGCTGGGGGATTAAGCTGACCAACGCCACCGTTTCCGGGGTGATCATTGCCCTGATTCCCATTGCCGCCCTGGGGGGCGGTGCCTTGTTCCTGAAGGAAAAGCCCAGCCTGCCTCAGATTGGCTTTTCCCTTTTGTGCATTCTGGGCGTGATCGTGATGACCTTGCAGCAGGGGGAAAGCGGCGGCATTCAGCCTCTTGGCATTGTGCTGCTGGTGGGGGCGGTGCTCTTTGGAGCCATGTACAATATGTTCAGTAGAAAAATCAGCGCTGCTTTTTCCGCCCTGGAGCGCACTTATGTGATGATGCTGGTGGGTGCAGTGGTCTTTTCCCTGCTGGCCTGCATGGAAAACGGCTTCGATAGCTGCAAGCTGTTCCTGCCTTTGCAAAACGCAAAATTCATGCTGGCCATGGGGTATCTTTCCCTGTTTTCCTCCATTCTGGCGTTCCTGTGCCTGAATTATGCGGCCACCATTCTGCCGGTCAGCCGCTCTACTGCCTTTTGCAATTTGACCACGGTGCTCTCCGTCCTGGCCGGGGTGGTATTCCTGCAAGAGCCCTTTACCCTCCTTTCCGGTGTCGCCGCCGTGGTGATTATTATCGGTGTATTCGGCGTGCAGAAAACATAAAAACGAAGCAGGGGCTTATGCAGCCCCTGTACCCCGCACCAGAGGACGTGTCCTCTGGACACCTTTCCCGCGATGTTGCGGCACGGTTGAACAGGCTTTTTTCCGCGCGAAACTTGAGAAACGAACACCATAGGGGTGACTATTGGCTGACTGTTACCTTTGGGAACAATAAAC
>JAFSGG010000051.1 GCA_017434775.1 Clostridia bacterium | reverse complement strand
GCCGCCGAAGCTGGGGAACATATGTGGGGTTTCACCCCACACCCCACAAGGGGCATCGCCCCTTGACCCATCCCTCGGACACAGGTTCATACACTTCCACACTGTTTTCCCGATGGAGCAACATGCATGAAACGCTTTGCCATGGTTGAAGATTGTTTCAGTACAAACAAGGTGGCATAATAGAAAAACGGCTGCATCATTGCCGCACGTCCACGGGCTGGCGGTGGAACACCGCCTGCCGGATGCTCGGCATCCGGGGAAAACAAATAAACGGCAACGGAGAGAATTTATTCTCTCCCGTGCCGTTTTTTGTTTTCATTACGCCCGTGGACGGATGGAGCGTTCTGTCTAAAGTTTATTGTTCCCAAAGGTAACAGTCAGCCAATAGTCACCCCTATGGTGTTCGTTTCCGCATGCTTCGCGCGGAAACATGTTTGTTCTGCCATGCAACTACATCGCGGATAAGGTGTCCAGAGGACGCTGTCCTTTGGTGCGGGGTTCAGGGGCTGCATAAGCCCCTGCTCCGGTTAGCACGCCGCATTCAACCGTCTTTTGTCCATCATCGGCTCAGTGCAAAATGATCACAAATATATGCATATCCATCCCAGCTGCGCACACCGGTATCGGAGTGGGTGTATTGGAAACCCAGGCTTTTGCACAGATTCGCCGAAGGTACATTTTCCCGGAAACAGGCATACCGGGCTGTATGCGCACCCAGCCCATGAAACGCCAGCATAATCAAAGCCTGCAGCAATTCCCTGCCATAGCCTTTTCTCTGATAACTACGGGCAATACAAATGCCGGTTTCTTCGTACACCCCAGGTGCCGCTTCGGTTATACCGGCCATGCCAATAGGTTCATCCGTTTCCTTCAGGCAAACAAAATAAGCAAAGTGCAGTGCTTGCAGTGCCTTCGTCCTTTCCATGCGCAGGACAGCCTCTTCCCGGGTAAGGGTCGGCTTCCAGAGCATGGTTTTGGCAAGTTCACCGTCACACCACACATTCTGCCAGATAAAATCCAGGTCTTCATCCCGGGCTTTACGGAGCACCAGGCGGGGCGTTTCCAGACGATTGAACGGCTCCATTCCCCATCTCCTCTTTTCGTTTGCTGTTCCAAAGGCAATGGAAGGAGCACGCCCCTCCCCCCCCACAGTATCCGTTCCCTCACGCTTCGCGCGAAAAAAGTGTTTGTCCGATAAGTCCTCTACTTCGCAAAGTGGGTTATTGTGCTGTACGGATGAACTCCTCGATCATCCTGCCGAACACGCTTTCCTCCCCCTCCATGCGGCCAATGTAGGCGCAGTGACCGCCGTGCATAAGCACGTAATCCGCCTTTTTTACGCCAAAATGCCGGAGGGTGGAGAGCATGAGCATGGTTTGCTCGTAGCGGTTTTTCATGTCCTGATCGGACACAATGAACCGCATGGGCGGATAATCATCAGACGTGCCCACATGATACAGAGCACAGCTTTCATCCACAATCACCCTTCGGGGATCGATGCCTCTTTCCTGCAGCACACGGAAATGGGCGGTGGGCTGACCGGCATCATGGAAATAGCCGGCGATATCATGATTGCTCATGCCGAATTTCTGCAAATACTGCGGATCAAAGCACAGCATCATGCTCAGGTAACCCCCGGCAGAACTGCCGCCCACATACAATTTTTTCATACCCCAATCGGCCATTTTCCCCTTTACAAAAGCCAGGGCCTCCGCCATATCCCAGATGAAGTCCGGGTAGTGGGCGGCGGGATACATGCGGTAATTGATGGACACCACCGCCGTGCCGCGGCTGCTGAGATATTCCGCAAAACAGGAAGCATCCCCCTTATCACCGGCCTCCAGTCCGCCGCCATGGGCATAGAAGAAAAGGTTTCCGTTCGGTTTTTCCGGCAGATATACGTCCAGCAGATGCACGTCATCCGCCGGTGCGGTATAGGGAATATTCTGCAAAATTTTCATTCTCTTTCCTCCAGCCGTATTTCAATCTGATCCCAGTACCGGCCGATAAAATCCACGTCCGTCAGGCTGTAAAGCATCCGGGCACCGGCGGCATCCTCAATTTCGTTTACCACCCATTGCTCCCGATGCCGGATGAAATCAATGCCGATATAATCGCTGTTCAGCACTTTTTGCAGTTTGCGCACCGCTCGTTGCTGTTCCCGGGTCAGGGCAAACTGGCCCACCTGGCCGCCCAGGGAAAAATTGCTGCGGAAATCGGTCTGGGACGTGCGTTTCACTGCCGCCATCACCTGATCACCCATCACATAAGCCCGCACGTCCACCCCCGGTTCATCACAGAAGGCTTGCAGGATGTAGGGCGTATCGGCCAGTTTTTCCTGCACGGCAGCATATTCTTCGTCGTTTTTCACCAGGAACACTTCGCTGCCGCCGTGGCCTGCCCGGCTCTTGACCACAAAAGGATAGGCCGGTTCCTCCCCAGGCAGAAAGGTATCCATGCAGGGCAGTTCCAACTTTTTCAGCAGCTGGTAGGTGAGCCATTTATCGTTGGCCATCCGGATGGTTTTTGCATTATTGATACTGATTTTGCCCAAAGCTTCCGCTTCCCGGCTGATACGGGCCATGCGGCTGCGGTTGATGCAAAAATCACAGGCAGAAAAATCCCGTTCACCCCATGTCTGATCCACCAGATACAAGCTCAGCAAATGGCCGCGCCGGGCGCCTTCCTGCTGCATCTGCCGGATGAACCAACGGTTCTTTTCCGCATCGGAAAAGGTATAAAGCATCAATCCCCGCATGTGATCACCTGCCGGATATGCTGCATGATGTGCCGGGAAAGATCCACCCCGGTGGCCTGCAGCGTACTTTTGAAATGGGGATTGGAATTCACTTCGCAGATGATGGGCGCATCCTGTTCCCCAAACATCACGTCCACCCCGGCAAAATCCAGCCCCAGGGCCCGGCAGGCGCTGAGCGCCGCTTCTTCCTGGGCCGGGGTCAGGGTGCAGGGTTTCATCCTGCCGCCGTTGGAAATATTGGAGCGGAAGTCGTTTTCATTATACCGCAGCATGGATGCAACCGCCTTGCCGCCCACCACATTTACCCTTATGTCCCGGCCGGAGCTGGAAGCAATGAATTTCTGCATGATAAAATCTTTATAGCCCATGGCTGCAATGATCTTTTCTGCTTCTTCCCGATCATGCGCCAGATACACCTGCTGGCCGAAGGAACCGTAAGCTTCCTTCAGCACCATGGGATAGCCAAGGGCTTTTTCTGCCGCATCGAAGAATTGCAGGCGGCTGTACCCCATGGCTTCAAACGTTTTGGGGGAAATGAAGGTCACGGGCGTGGGCACTTTGGCTGCATCCAGCGCCATGGCGGTGAGGATCTTGTTATCGCACTTCGCCACCGCATCCGCGCTGTTAAAAAGCCGCAGGCCTGCTGCTTCCAGCCGTTTAGCCAGATACACGTCCTTATCCCAGAAGATGCAAAAATCCGGCAGCACAAAACCTTTGAAATCGTCCCCGGAGGGGCACATCAATTCCGCTGCCGTTTTCATTTCCAGCTGCATATTTTCCGCTTCCGCCGAAGCACAGAGCATGCCGTATATTTCCTGAAATTTCAGTGTATCCAGAAAGGGATTGACAATCAGCCAGCCTCGCACAATGATCCCCCCTTCGTTTTTCTTTCAAAAGTATAGCACAAAGCCCGGGGAAAGTCCACCAAAACGGTTTGCATTCATGGGAAAATGTGGTACACTGATCTTGTTATTCCACCGACTGCAAGGAGCGTTTCTATGCCCGAAATCATGGAACTTTTCTCCCTGTCCCATCCCCTGGCACAGCCTTATTGCAATCTGACCGGCCGGCAGATGCTGCGGGAGGGAATTTTTATTGCCGAAAGCGAAAATGTAATCCTGGCCGCCCTGGATATGGGCTGCAAACCCCTGTCCCTTCTGATGGAAAGGCAGCACGTCACCGGCAAAGGCAAAACATTGGTGGAAACATGCGGCGTGCCTGTACTGACGGGTGCCGATGATCTTCTCCGTTCCCTCACCGGCTTTTCCCTCAGCCGGGGCATCCTCTGCGCTATGGAAAGGCCGGAAGAAAGAAACCCTGCCGCCGTTTTGTCAAACGCCCGGCGCATTGCAGTGATGGAAAACGTGGTGGACGGCACCAATGTGGGCGCCATCTTCCGCAGTGCCGCCGCCCTTGGCATGGATGGCATTCTGCTGACCAGCACCTGCTGCGATCCCCTGCAGCGCCGGGCTGCCCGGGTGAGCATGGGCGCTGTGTTCCGTATTCCCTGGGCTTATTGCGATGATCCCCTTGCCCTGCTGAAAGAAAACGGCTTTGCCACAGCTGCCCTGGCCCTGACGGACAATGCCCTTTCCATCCGGGATGAACGGCTGCATAACGCTGACAAACTGGCTCTTTTCCTGGGCGCGGAAGGGGACGGCCTGAAAGAAGAAACGATCCAAGGCTGCGATTATGCCGTCATCATCCCCATGCACCACCACATGAACTCCCTCAATGTGGCCGCTGCCGGCGCCGTGGCCTTCTGGGAACTGGGAAAATAAACCGAAACAGACAGCGTTTTCTCCACATAGTAATGTCAATTATCGTGCACATAAATAAACACCCCCTGCCGCAGATCATTTTTCTGCATCAGGGGGTTTGTCTATTCATCTCTTCTTTCAGCCTCTAGATTCACAAAAGCGTTTTTCTCCAGCCATTCCATAATTCTCTTCACATTCTCTTCCACGGGCATCCTGCCATCCAACCGCAGCACCGGGCAGGAAAGGCTGTTCAGCCAATTTTCCACCAGCTCCTCCTTCCGTCCGGCTACCACCTGGAAAAACGCTTCTTCCTTTTCGTGCAGATCGCCGCCCGGCAGCATTCTTTCCCCAAATCTGAGGAACGAACGATTCCGCACACGCCAGGCGCGCATGTCCCCCGGCACCTGCAGATAAACCACATAATCATATAGAGGCTGGATGGCTGCGCCATAATCGCCTTTCACAGCCGCAAAGACGAAATTTTCGTGCCGGTGCACTTCCTCCATCAGCAGCCGCTCCACCTCAGGACGCGGCCGTTCGTTGCGATAGGGTTCATTTTCAGCGGTTCTTTGAAAATACAGGTTCTCGTTATCAATAAAATGGAAACCTAATTCCCGGGCCAATGCCTTACCCACCGTGCTTTTTCCGCAGCCGTTGAGACCGCAGATCTGTATGCCGATTCCCACGCTTCTTTCCTCACTTCTGATGATTCCGGTTCGGACCTCGGAGGAAATCCCCTTCCTCCGCCGGGAAGGGCAGCGGAATTTTCACCCTTTGGCCGGCCACGGATACCGTTTCCACGCTTTCGCCGCTTTCCGGAAGAATGATTTGTTCCACCCGGAAGGGCCTGGAGCCGCCCGGACACAATAGTTCCAGCGTATCCCCCACATAAAAACGATTTTTCAGATGCAGCGTAGCATAGCCATCCCGGAATTCCTCCACCCGGGCCACATATTCCATGGTCTGGCTGAAGCCGTTGGCTCCTGCGGCAGGCTGCGGCGCACCAAAGAAAAAGCCGGTATTCATGGCCCGGTGGCTGGCTTTGAGAAGTTCCTGTTCCAATTGGGGCAGCGCCGCCCGGTAGGCCTCTTCACTTATCTGCAAAAGATCCAGCGCCTTTCGGTACACCATCACGGTATTGGCCACATAATATTCCGTCTTCATCCGCCCTTCAATTTTCAGGCTGGCAATGCCGGCGCTGACCATTTCCGGCAGGTGATGGAGCATGCACAGGTCATAGGCAGAAAGAAGATACGTTCCCCTTCCATCTTCCTCTATGGGAATGTATTCCCCGGGGCGCTTCTTTTCCACCAAGGCATATTCCCACCGGCAAGGCTGGGCGCAGGCCCCCCGGTTGCCTCCCCGGGCGGTCAGATGATCGCTGAGCATGCAGCGGCCGGAATAGCTCATGCACATGGCGCCGTGAACAAAAGTTTCAATTTCCAGCGCCTCCGGCAGCTTTTGCCGCATTTGTGCAATCTGACGCAGGGAAAGCTCCCTTGCCAATACCACCCGCTCCGCCCCCATCTGCGCGAAAAAGAGGGCCGTCTCGCTGTTCAGGGTGTTGGCCTGGGTGCTGATGTGCACGGGAAGCTGCGGCACTTCTCTTCTCAGGGCCAAAAAGGCGCCGATATCACTGACAATAGCCGCATCCACGCCCATTTGCCAGGCTTTTTTTGCCGTGTCCACAAAGCCCTGCATTTCATCATCATAGGGCAGAATGTTCAGGGTAATATAAAACTTTTTGCCGTTTTCATGGCAAAGCATCAGAGCTTCCTTCAGGGTTTCTTCGGTAAAGTTCCCGGCAAAGGCCCGCAGGCCATAGCTCTGCAATGCGCCATACACCGCATCCGCGCCAAAGCGCAGGGCGGCTTTCAGCTGGGGCATGCCCCCGGCAGGGGCCAAGAGTTCCGGTATATGCATATGTATCTCCTTACAAGCCCTGCTCCCTGTCCCAGGCCTGCCACAGCGGCGCATAGGTACGCACGGCGTTTTCGTGTTCTTCCAATGTGCGGCTGAAATACAATTCGCCGGACCGGGGATCCTTGGAACAGAAGTACAGATACCCATCCCGGATAAACTGTTCATCCGGGTAGAGGGCGGCATAGATGGCATCCGGCGAAGGAGCGCAGATGGGCCCCGGCGGCAGCCCCTTGTACTTGTATGTATTGAAGGGGGTATTGATGTTCAAATCTTCGTTCGTCAGGCTCATGCGCTTCACACCGGAAGCGTATTTGATGGTCACGTCGCTGCCAAGGGTCATGTTTTTGCCCAGCCGGTTATGGAAAACGGCGGACACCCGGGCAAAATCCCCGGTTTTGGCTTCTTTTTCGATCATGGATGCCAGCGTGATCACCTGATCCATGGTCATGCCCAGGGCTTCTGCCCGCTCGTGGTAGCTGTCGGGATAAACGGCTTCCGTCTGGCCCAGAAGCTTGCGGATAATTTCGTCTTCCGTGGCGTCAGAATAGATTTCATAGGTGTTGGGGCTCAGGTATCCTTCCAGCACATAGAGCCGCTGATGGGCATTGCCGCCGGAAAGCACATCCTGCACATAATAATACGCGCTGAAATTTTTGCCATCCCGGCACAGGGTAAGGAACAATTCCTCATTTTCAATGATCCCCTCATTTTTCAGGTACGCTGCAATATCCACCGCCGTCCAGCCGGGAATGATGGTGATATTCCGGGTAAGGGGATTGCCGTCGCCGGTGGTGAGCAGATCCATAATTTCATGCATGCTCATGGCCTTGCTCACCTTGTAATCCCCGGCCTGAATTTTCTGCCCGTAGCCCATAAAATCGGCATAGTATTTGAAGACCGTCCGGTTGTGGATCAGGCCCTTTTCTTCCAGATTATTGGCAACCCGGGTCAGGCTGGAGCCGGAAGCGATGCTGAATTCCACCAAATTATGGTCATTGGCATCCACCGGGGCAAAAAAGCTGCGGTTAATCCAATTCCACCCGGCCAACACCACACCGGACACCACCACAACCACGCACAAAAACAAGGCCACCGGCCGTAAAATATGCCACAGCCAGCTGTACCAGAACATGCCGTATTTGCGTTCCCGGTGCAGTTCCTCTGCCGTATATTCCTTATCATGGGGTTCCCGGTAATCCTGCACGGTATCCCTCCTTTATTTCCGTTACACCGGCACCGGCATATCCATTCCGGCCGCCCGGGTGATCTGTTCAAAAATCCCGGCCATCATCTGCTGCAGCCGCATTTCGGCCAGCAGATAGCCGGAAGTGCGCGGATCCGCAAAGAGCAGGGCGCTCAGCTGCTGGAAGCGGCGGCCGTCATCGTCGTCCATGCCCTGGCCGGAAAGCATGCGCATCTGCACGGTCATCTGCAGCCGCTTGTATTCCTTCACCAGGGCCTGGATGGCGCTGTCCTGATCAATTTCCGTTTTGTATTGCCTGTAATCCCGGTATTCAGCGGTCTGCTGAAGGGCTTCGCACAATTTTTTCGTTGCTTCCTGCATCAGTATACCCTCCTGTATAATGAACGATACTTTCTTTCCTTTTCTTCCCTCAGCCCCGGAACAGGAAAAACCCAAGCGCCATCATAATCGCCGCCGCTGCGGCCAAAAGCCAGAGGGGCAAAGCTTTCTTTTCCGGCGCTGCCGGCCGCACAGGCAACGCCGCTTCCGTTACCGGCCTTTCCGGCCGTTTCTTTTCCGGCACCTGCTCCTGTCGCTTGGTGCGGATGAAGGGTGCAAACTGTTTTTGCACCTGCTTTTCCAGCGGATGGATGCCGTAAGCGTTGCGGTGATCCAGCAGCGCCATTCTCTCCGCCCGCAGGACGGCGGCGCCCTCCGGCAATCCGCAAAGAGCAGCAATGCATTCCTTTGTTTCCATGTGCAAACTGTGCAGCACACAGGCCGGAGCCAGCAGCCGGATGGCGAACATATCGGCGTCGGTATCGCTGTCGTCTTTGGGCTCCGCCATCACGTCCCCGGCGTTTTCAAGGCCTGTAAAAGTAAGCGCACCGTCCGGGAGCCTTGTCATGGGATGCTGCAAAATGATGTGTCCCAGTTCATGCGCCAGGGCAAAACGATACCGGCTGTAGGAAAGCCCTTTTTGCATCAGCACCTGAAAACGGCCGCCTTTTCGCAGGGTCACAGCGGCGGATCCGGGCAAGAAACCCTCTTCCTGTCCCTCCGGCCGGGAAAGAATCTCTATGCCCAGCTTCCCGGCAATCGCCTCCACGTCCACCGGCAGGGAACACACCTCAAATTTCAATAACGTACGCCAGGCAGCGTCCCGGGCGGCCTGATAGCGGTCATACAGCATTACTTCCGCTCCTTTTCCAGCGCACGCTGGAAATGATCCAGCGCACCGGGGAAACGGCTTTCCAGCGCCCGGAGGGTTTGTTTTATCTCCTGCCGTTTGGTGCGGCCGTCCACAGGGCAGGGGTTTTTCACCACCGGAAATTGCAGACGGCTTGAAAGCGCCGCAATGCTACCCTCTTTCACATCAATCAAAGGACGAATGACACATATTTTCCCCTTTTCCATCTGCCGAACAGGCTGCATGGCATAAAACCGGCCTTCAAACACTGTGCTCATGAGGTAAGTTTCCATCACATCGTCCCGGTGATGGCCCAGCGCCAGTTTATTGCAGCCCAGTTCTTCCGCCTTTTGCAAAAGCACACCCCGGCGCAGCCTGGCGCACAGGGAGCAGGGGCTTTTTTCCTTTTCCAGCACCGGCAGCAGGTTTTCCTCCGCCAGATGAAAGGGTACGTCTCTTTCTTCGCAGAATGCTTTGATCCTTTTCCAGTCAAACGGATCACCGATTTTCAGGCACACCGCCTGCAGGGAAAAGGGCGCAGGGCAAAACCTGCGGTATGCCGCCAGCAAGGCCAGAAGGGCCAGGCTGTCCTTGCCCCCGGAAACACCCACGGCGATCCCATCCCCCGGCTGAATCAGCCCGTATTGCTGATCTGCTTTGCGGATTTCCCCCAGCAGCCGCTGCATACCCTTTCCTCCTCAGTGCTTTTCCTCCATGCCTGCCAACTGCAGTTCATAGAGTTTTTTATAAATGCCGTCTTTTTCCAGCAGTTCCTGATGGGTGCCGGATTCCCGGATTTTGCCCTTGTGCATCACCATGATCTTATCCGCATGCTGGATGGTGGACAGGCGATGAGCCACCATGATGGTGGTGCGGCCTTCCATCAGCTTTTGCAGGGCATCCTGAATCCACTGCTCCGTTTCGGTATCGATATTGGCGGTGGCTTCATCCAGAATCAGGATCACGGGGTCATAAGCCAGGGTCCGGGCAAAGGAAAGCAGCTGCCGTTGCCCGGCGGAGAAGGTGCTGCCCCGCTCAGATACATGTTCCCGATAGCCGCCATGCAACTTATCAATGAAGCGGTTGGCGTTCACATGAACGGCGGCCGCCTTCACCTGTTCATCCGTGATTTCTTCATTGCGCAGGCGGATATTGGATGCAATATCCCCGGTGAAAATGAACACGTCCTGCTGCACCTGACCGATGGCACGGCGAATCTGTTCCCGGCTGAGCAGGCGGATATCCACTCCGTCAATTTTGATGGAACCCTTCTGGATATCGTAATACCGGCCGATCAAGTTCAGAATGGAGGATTTGCCGGCGCCGGTAGCCCCCACAAAAGCCACTTTCTGGCCAGGTTTGATGGTAAAGGAAACATCCCGGAGCACCCAGTCCACATCGTTATAGGCAAACCACACGTTTTCAAAGGTGATTTCCCCCCGGACGGCGGGCAGCACTTCCGGTTCCTCCGGATCATTGACAATGGGTTTGGTATCCAGCAGGGTGAAGATTTTTTCAGCAGAAGCCACGGCGGACTGCAATGTGGTCAATTGCTCCGCCAGGTTCTGAACCGGTTCAAAGAAAGAATTGATGTACTGCACAAATTTGTACAGCATGCCGATGGACAAAGCGCCCGTCAATACCCCCCGGCTGCCTTCCCCCAGGATAATGGCCAGAGCAATGATGCTGGTGAGGTAAATACAAGGCCGGAAAACGGCGTTGATCATCAATTCCTTGAAGCCGGCCTTGTAAAGCTCCCCGTTCTTTTCCTGGAAAGATTCGAACTTTCTGTCTTCCTGATTGAAAATCTGGATCAGCTTCATGCCGGAAAGATGCTCGCTGAGGTACGTGTTGAGCGCCGTGATTTTCGTCTTCACCACGCTGTACGCCCGGCGTGCAATTTTCCGGAACACATAGGTCAGCGTAATCACGATGGGGATCATGATGAACCCATACAAGGCCACCGTCGGGTTCATGGCCAGCATCACAACAGCAAGGCCGATGATCTTGATGGTATTGCGGAAGAGGTTAACCAGAATATTGGAATACAGGTCGTTAATGGCTTCCACATCATTGGTTACCCGGGTGACAATTTTGCCCACCGGCGTGGTATCAAAAAACCGCATGGACAGTTTCTGCACATGCTCAAACACTTCATTGCGCATGGTGTAGATGATGGACTGGCCGGTTTTCTGCAGGGTGATATATACCACCCGGTTGCACACAAACAAAAGCAGCAGTGCCGCCAGATACAGGCCGGCCGCCTGCAAAATGCCCGCAAAGCGTTCGTCCACCCGCTCGCCGGGCTCGCCTTTATTAATGTAATGATCAATGGCGTTACCAATGATTTCCGGCCGCCACAATTCCAGCAGAGTGATCACAATCACCAGCCCGAAGCACAGAAACATGGCTTTTTTGTGGGGCTTCATGTAGCTGAGCATCCGCCGGAGGGCATTTCCCTCGTACTGCACATCGTTCAGCTCGGCCGTTTTTGCTTTCATCAGGCTCACAGCACGTCACCGCCTTCCCCTTCCAGCTGCTTCTCCAGCTGCTGCTTGCGGTATACCCCGGCATACACACCGTTTTGAGCCAGCAGTTCTTCGTGACTGCCCACCTCCGCCATTTTACCATCTTCCAGCACCAGAATCCGGTCCGCCTGCTGCAGGGTGGAAATGCGATGGGCAATGAGAATGGTGGTTTTTCCTTTTCGGTTTTCTTTCAGGTTCTGCAGAATCTTTTCTTCCGTATCCGTATCCACGGCGGATAAGGCGTCATCCAGAATCAGGACGGGCGCATCCTTCAAAAGCGCCCGGGCAATGGAAGAACGCTGCTTCTGACCGCCGGAAATGGTGGCGCCCCGCTCGCCCACCAGGGTTTGGTACCCTTGGGGGAAATCCAGAATGTTGTCATGAATGCAGGCATCCTTGGCCGCCTGTTCAATTCGTTCAAAGGGCACATTTTCCACGCCGAAAGCAATGTTGTTTTCCATGGTATCGGAAAAGAGGAAATTATCCTGGGGCACATAGGCAATGTGCTGCCTGAGCACCTGCAAAGGAATCCTGCGGATGGGCAGGCCGTCCACCAGAATCGCCCCGTCTTCACAATCATACAGCCTGAGCAGCAAATTAGCCAGCGTGGTTTTGCCGCTGCCCGTGCGCCCCATGATGGCAAGGCTCGTTCCTGCCGGCACATGCACGGAAATATCTTTCAGCACCTGCACCTTATCCGCATCGGGATAGGCAAAGGTAAGGTTTTTGATTTCCAGATCCCCCCGGATTTCCTGCACGTCCTGCACGTTTTCGTCATCCACAATTTCCGGCTTGTTGCAAAAAATGCGGAAAATACGGCGAAGGGAGGCCATGCCCTGGGAAATGGACGTGATGCATTCGCCCACGGCCATCATAGGCCACACCAGCATGCCGATGTAGCTGTTGAAGGCAATGAACTGGCCCACGGAAATGGTGCCCTTGATGGCCAGATAGCCTCCCAGCAGCAGCGTGATCAGAAGGCTGGCGCCCACAATCAGGTCCATCACCGGCATAAACAGGGCGCGCAGACGCACCACGGCCATATTTTTCTCCTTATTGCGCAGGTTGGTTTTGGCAAAGGCATACAGTTCCTTCCGCTCCTGCACAAAGGCCTTGATCACCCGGATACCGCTGACGGCCTCCTGTGTCTGATCGGTCAGGTCGGAAAAGGCTTCCTGCTTGGCCAGGAACCGCTTGTGCATGGCCTTGCCGTAAAACAGATCCGCAAAAATAATCAGTACCAGCGGGATCACGGCAATCAGCGTCAGCATCAGATCTACGTTGGCAATCATTTTGTACAGCACCAATATCAGCATCACCGATGCGTCAAAGGTGGTAATCACCGTCATGCCAACAAGCATCCTTACGCTCATCAAATCGTTGGTGAAATGAGCCATCAGATCGCCGGTTTTGTGGTTGTTGTAATAGCGCATGCTGAGGGTTTCCAGATGGCGGAACATATCGTCCCGCATCTCCCGTTCAATGGACCTCGCCGCCCCGAACAGGAAAAAACGCCAGCCAAAACGTCCGATGGCAATCAGCCCGCCCATCAAAAGGATCTTCCACACCAGCGCCATCACCCAGCCCATATCCGGGTTCTGGGGAAATACGCCCTTCATTTCTTCTACTTTCAGCGTCAGCCCGTCCACAATATTACCGGTGAACTGGGGAATATACGTGTTCACCAGATCCACCGCAAACAAAGCCGCAATGCCAATCAGGTACTGCAGCCAGTGCCTGCGGATATACCGCCAAAGAAACTTCATCTCCTGCATACAAATCCTCCGGAATGCATGAACGTATCCATATTATTTTATCATGCTTTTCCGGAAAAAGAAAGCAAAATGCGCAAGAAAAAAGCCTCCGCTTTTCTTTCGGCAGAGGCTTTCTTTTGCTGTTCATATACCATACATCAGCAGCACAAGCAGCACGGCCGGGGTCAGGGCCCCAGCCACCAGTTCCTCCCTGGTGTGGCGCTGCAATTTGATGGAACTGGAAAACACCGGCACCAGCAGCCCATAGCCCAGGAAACACAGCGGGCTCACCTGCATGCCCAGCAGCGTGATGGGGCCTGCCATGCCGCTGGCGTGGCCGCTGCACTTGAAATGAAAGCAGCTGCTTAAAACAGCAATCACCACGCCGGAAAACAGATACGTTAAAAACAGGGTCAATTCCATGCCCCATAATTTTTCCGCCAGGCAATACACCGTTCCGCCCAGATACCCAGCCACGGAAAAGGCCACCGCCATCTTCCGCTGCAGGGGACGGCCCTTTTTCCGCAGGGCGGGAACAGCAAAGCAGAAGGGATACGCCATCAGGGGCAAAACGCTCAAAAAGAAAAGGCCTGCCCACAGGCTGCTGCCGGGAAAAAGCCCTGCTTGCCACCGCAGGATGCAAAGGGCTAATGCGGCCATCAAGGGCGGCAGGGTGATCACCCGGATCAGGACGTTTCCGGTCTTCTGAACGGCTTCCGTTTTTTTCATGGTGCTCTCTTTCATGGTTTTTGGCTCCTTCTATTTCAATCCGCTTTTTCATTCTCTGCAAAAATTGCCTTTTGTATGCCCGGCGCATTTTCTGTGCTTTCCGGTGCCTTTACCCTACCACCGCCGGGGCAAAAAAAGCAACCCACCCTTCTTTCCCCCCGCTCTACCCAATCAAAAAGGCACTCCACCGTCAGTAGAGTGCCCGAAATATAAGGGTTTTTGGGTGTTACAGGATGCAGACATTTTCTGCACAGCGCACGCCTTCCATAGCGTCCCGGCAGTAGAAATCCGCGTCGATCTGATCCGCATATTCTTTTGTGAGTACCGCGCCGCCCACCATCACTTTGCAAAAAGGCGCATTTTGCCGCAAGAGACGGATGGTCTTTTCCATGGCCGGCACCGTGGTGGTCATCAGGGCGCTGAGCCCAGCCAGAGGAGCCTGTTCTGCCAGCACCGCCGCCAGCACGTCATCCGGCTTCACGTCTTTACCCAGATCCATCACCCGGTAACCGTAGTTTTCCAAGAGCAGCTTCACAATATTTTTGCCGATATCGTGAATATCCCCTTCCACGGTGGCCAGCACCACCGGGCCTTTTTCCGCAGTGTTGCCGCCGGGCAGCGTTTCCTTGATCACCTCAAAAGCCGCCTTGGCCGCTTCCGCGCTCATGAGCAGCTGGGGCAGGTACACCGTCTTTTTCTCGAACCCTTCCCCCACCTGATTCAGCGCCGGGATAATTTCTTCATTCACAATTTGCAGGCCGGGCTTTGCTTGCAGCATTTGCCGGGTGCACTGGGCCGCCTGTTCCTGCATGCCCTTTACAATGGCCCGGTGCAGGTCGCTGCCCTTTGCTTCTTCCTGCCGGGCAACCGGTACACCGGCCGTCAGGGTGCCGAAATTTTCCGCAGCCCTGATATACCCGGCGCAGTTTTCGTCCAGCCCCTTCAGCGCCAGATAGGTGTGGTAGGTTTTCATCATTTCCCCGGAATGGGGGTTCATAATGGCGGCAGACAGCCCGTTTTCCAGCGCCAGGGCAAAGAACACACCGTTCAGCGCATCCCGGCAGGGCAAACCAAAGGACACATTGGAAACCCCAAGGGAAGTATGGCAATGAAGCCCTTCCCGGATTTCCTTCAGCGCCTGCAAGGTGGTCCGCCCGGCTTTGTGATCGCTGCTGACGGTCATGGCCAGGGTATCGAAAATAAGATCGTTCTTTTCAATGCCGTATTTTTCGGCGGTGTCCAGGATCTTCTTCGCAATCCGCACCCGTCCCTCAGCATCCGCCGGGATGCCGTTTTCATCCAGGGTCAGGGCCACCACCACGCCGCCGTATTTTTTCACCAGCGGAAATACCGCCGCCATGCTGCTTTCCTTGCCATTGACGGAATTGATCATGGCCTTGCCGTTATAGCAGCGGAGGGCTGCTTCCATGGCCTCGGCATTGGCGGAATCAATCTGCAAAGGCAGATCCAATACCGCCTGCAATTCCTGCACCACCGTCCGCAGCATTTCTTTTTCATCAATATCCGGCAAGCCCACATTTACGTCCAGCACGTGCACGCCCTTTTCCTGCTGCTGCACACCCTCATTCAGGACGTAGGCAATATCTTTTTCCCGCAAGGCCTGCTGGAAACGCTTTTTGCCCGTGGGGTTGATGCGCTCGCCGATGAGCACCGGCGCATAACCGAATTCCACCGCATGGCTGTAGGAAGAAATGACCGTTTTATTCTTTTTTACGGGCGGCAGGAAGGGAACGTCTTTCGTTTCTTTTTTCAGCAGGCGGATATAATCCGGCGTGGTGCCGCAGCAGCCGCCAACGATCCCCACGCCTTTTTCCGTAAGCAGCCGCACATCCCGGGCAAATTCCTCCATGGTCACGTCAAACACCGTCTGCCCGTTTTCCACCCGGGGCAGCCCGGCATTGGGCTGCACCAGAACAGGAATGGAGGCGTTTTTCAGCAGTTCTTCCACCACACCCGTCAGCTGCCGGGGGCCCAGAGAGCAATTGCAGCCAAGGGCATCCACCCCCAGCCCTTCCAGCATAGCCACCATAGCCGCCGGGGAAGCGCCGGTCATCAGCTTGCCGTCCGCGCCGTACACATTGGAAACGAACACCGGAAGATCGCAGTTTTCTTTGGCCGCCAGTACTGCAGCCTTGGTTTCCAGGCTGTCGTTCATGGTTTCGATCAGGATCAGATCCACGCCGCAGGCCGCGCCAATGCGCACGGTTTTGGCAAATACCTCCACCGCTTCTTCAAAATCCATATCCCCAAAGGGTTTCAGCATTTTGCCCGTGGGGCCCATGTCCAGCGCAATAAACCGGGGAGCGCTGTTTTCTTCCTTTTCCCGGGCATTTTTTGCCAGCTGCACCCCGGCACGGATGATCTGTTCCAGTTCATCTTCGCTGAATTTCAGGCAGTTGGCACCGAAAGTATTGGTGGATACCACATGGCTGCCGGCGGCATAATACGCCCGATGGATGTTTTCGATCCCATCGGGGTTTGTGATATTCCACGTTTCCGGCAGCACGCCTGGCTGCAGCCCCTGCTTTTGCAAAAGGGTGCCCATGCCGCCGTCCATCACCAATAAATGCTGCCGCATATATTCCTTTACGTTCATCCATTCTCCCTCATTTCTCCAGCCCCACAAAGGCCGTCACGGATTTGGACGGGCTCATGAGCAGGCTGTCGTTCAGGTAAAGCCCCAAATGCTTTTCGCACTGCAGCAGGGCAAAAAACTGTTTCTGTACGTCCAGCGGCACATCCCCATAACCGGGGCTGAACCGGGGCCGGCATTTTCCCTTTTCCGCCTCCAGCTGACGGCAGAATCCATCGCACACCCCTTCAATTCTTTCGGCCCCGATGGCGTGCAGCATCACAGCTTTGGCCGGGGACAGCCGCTGATATTTTGCAATCAGCCGATCCATCCCAACGCCCAGGGTTGCCGCAAACAAAACCACCCGGCCGCATCCCTGCAGGTTTTTCGAAAGATCCCGGGACACAAGGGAAAACGCCTCCAAATCACATCGTTCCCCCGCCACATGGCAGGGCAGCTTCCCATAGCACACCTTGCCCTGCAAAACGCCTTCCGCTTCGGCCAGGCATTCCTGCATCAGTTTTCTTGTCTGCTGATCCCCATCACCGCACCGGGCATAGCGCAAAATTTCCTTTTCGTTCACCGGCGGCAGGGGCACATCCACACATAATACCTGCATCGTCATTTCCCCAGCATATCGCTCAGGTTATTGAGAATCTTTTCCGCCACGTCCGGCTTGTTCATGGAATACACATGCACATTGGTAATGCCGTTGGCAAACAGGTCGATGATCTGGTCGGTGGCATAGGCGATGCCGGCCTGCTTCATGGCCGCCGGATCGCCGCCGAATTTATCCACCAGGCTCTTGAACCTTTGGGGCATGAAGGAGCCGGAAAGCTTCATGGCTCTTTCCACCTGATTGGCGTTGGTGATGGGCATGATACCGGGAATGATGGGCACCGTAACGCCTGCTTCCCGGATTTTATAGAGAAAATTGTACAGAAGATTGTTATCAAAAAACATTTGGGTGGTCAGAAAATCGCACCCGGCATCCACCTTTTCTTTCAGGTAACGGATGTCTTCTTTCTGATTCATGCTTTCCGGATGGATTTCCGGATAACAGGCGCCGCCGATGCAAAAATCCGGGTTCATTTCCTTCAATTCCCGCACCAGTTCCACCGCGTACCGGTAATCCCACCGGCTCCTGTCTTCGTTTTCCCGGCCGGCCGGAATATCCCCCCGGAGGGCCATCACATTTTCAATCCCTGCTTCCCGGATGGCGTGGATTTTTTCCCGCACCGTTTCCCGGGTGGAAGAAACGCAGGTGAGGTGCGCCAGCGTGGGTACACCGTAGCGTTCCTTGATGTTTTTTGCAATATCCAGCGTATACCGGCTGGTACCGCCGCCGGCACCGTAGGTGACGCTCATGAAAGCAGGCCGAAGCCTTGCTATTTCTTCCGTAGCCATTTTCACACTTTCAAAGCCCATTTCCGTCTTGGGCGGAAATACCTCAAAAGAGAGGGAAAGGCTATCTTTCTTCAACAGTTCCCGGATTTTCATCAGCGCCACATCCTTTCCGTACTATCCACTTCATCATAAAGCGACAGCCATTCTTTGTCAATTCCACCGCTGTGTTAAAACTGTATCTTTCCCCGCCCCATAGCAAAGGAAGGACGGCCATTCAACCGTCCTTCCCTGCTTATTTCATTTTATCAGCCCAGCTTCCTGCGCTTTTTCATCAGCATCAGGAAAGCACCGGCAGAAGCCGCAGTTACCGCCATCCACAAGCCGATCATGCTGTCGTCGCCGGTCTTGGGAATCTTGCGGTTCACAATGGTATCGCCGTTCATGGCGCAATCGCCGCCGCCGGAATAGCTGGTGGTGAAGCCTTCCACTTCCGTTTCCACCACGCTGTACACAGCCTCTGCGCCGTTTACCGTGCCGGGCAGGTTCTTGTAAGTATACCAGCCGTCGGCATCGGGCGTGGGCGTGGGTACATCCATGGGTTCGCCGTTGCAGTAGAGGGTCAGCGTAATGGCCGGGGCTTCTTCGTTCTTGCCAAGGCCCTGCCATTCCTTGCGCACGGAGAAGTCCGTCACGCTGCGGTTGATGATGGTACCGCCATTCATCACCTGATCCGTCACGTTCTGATAAGGCGTTTTGTTTTCATAGATGGTCAGATAACCGTCCATAAACGCTTCTTTGGCAGAATAGACGATTTCCTTATCGTTTTCGTCGAAGCGGGGCAGGTTTTCATAGCTGTACACATTGCCATTCTTCACATATTCAGGCTGGGGATCCATCTTCACACCGTTCTGATACAGCGTCAGGGTAATGGCCGGGCCTTCCTTGCCCTGCCACTTCTTGACGAAGCTCACGCCGGTATTGTTATCGAAGATGTTTTCGAACACCATGCCGTCCGCCGGGATGCCGCTGGCTTCCACAGAAAGGGTGCCGTCGCCGTTATCCGCAACCGTCAGCTTCACGGTGTATACCGTGGTGTCGTAAATGTAGCCGTCCTGGGCGCCATTGCGTTCGGAAACGTAGTAGGTGTAAGTCTTGCCGATGTCATTCTGGTTGAACCGGAACGCCTTGAAGGCGATCCGACCGTCCGCATCGTTCACAGCCGTTTCGATTTCCTTGCCCTGTTCGTTCCTGAGGACGAAAGTGAACTGCTTGTCCGCCAGTTCCTTCCCGGTCAGGTTCTTCCGGGCCGTCAGCTGGTATTCACCGCTGGCCGCATAGGTGTTCACGAAGGTCACCCGGCTGCCGTCTGCATACACAGGCGTTACCGTCAGGCCGCCCCGGCCGTTATCGTTCACCTGCACGGTGACGGTATAGGCGTTCTGGTCATAGGTCACGCCGCCGATGGAACCGGCCGTTTCCTTCACGGTGTATACATAGGTCTTGCCGGCATCTTCCAGGCCGTAGATAATCTTGCCAAAGTCTACCTTAGCGTTGGTGCCGCTGGTGGGTTCGATCACCACTTCCGCCATTTCGGGCATGGGCACGCCCTCTGCCGCTTCCACGGTGAAGGTGAATACGTCGCCTTCCCGGAAGGAACGGCCCTTCATCGTCTTTTCCACATCCAGGGTCAGTTCGCCTTCCGCGTTGTAGATATTGGTCAGGATCGCCTTGTCGCCGTCCGCATAGACGGCCTCCACCTTCAGGGTACCATCGCCGTTATCGGTAATCTTCACCGTCACGGTGTGGAATTTATCATCGTAAGTGATGCCTTCCTGATTGCCGGCCACTTCCTTCACGGTGTAGGTATAGGTCTTGTCAATATCGTTTTCGGTGTATTCGATCTTGCCAAAGTCCACCTTGGCTTCGGTGCCCTCGGCGGGCGTGATGGTCACCATGGTGCGTTCAGGCATGGGCACACCGGATACTGCGCTGACAGTAAAGGTAAAGCTGTCACCGGACTGGAATGCACGGCCATTCATCACCTTTTCCACATCCAGGGTCAGTTCGCCGTCTGCTTCGTACTTTTCGTATGCGTTCACGAAGTTGAGGGCGGTTTCGTCCATATCCGCCGTCACCTTCAAAGTGCCGTCGCCGTTATCGGCTACCGTGACCTTGATGGTGTAGATGGTTTCATCGTAGGTGATTTCGCTGTCCGTGCCAACCACTTCGTTCACGGTGTAAATGTATTCACCCACGTCGTCCAGCGTGTACTGGATGGCCGTGAAGGCGAAGCTGCCGTCCGCGGCGTTCTTCACCGTTTCGATGACCGTACCGTCTTCATTCTTCAGTTCAAAGCTGAATTCGTCCGCAGCCAATGCACGGCCGGTCAGAGTCTTGGTGCCGCCAAACTGGATTTCGCCGTCCGCTTCGTACTTTTCGTACGCATTTACGAAGTCGAGGGCCGTTTCGTCCATATCTGCCGTCACCTTCAAGGTGCCGTCGCCGTTATCGGCTACCGTGACCTTGATGGTGTAGATGGTTTCATCGTAGG
>JAFSGG010000010.1 GCA_017434775.1 Clostridia bacterium | reverse complement strand
TAAACGAATGCCGGTTACCTAAGTATCGCATAAATACGAAAAAAATGCAAGCCATAAATGAAGCGTATATGCAGTTTTTTGCGATTTTTTATGCTAAAAACCATATTTTTTTCCAAAAAAGCGGCCCAAAATGCAATATTTTCATGCTGCTTTTCCTTTTTTGCGGTTGTATACAATCTTGCGCATGTGTTTTCCGGTACCATTATCACCATTAATGACATGAAAAGCCCTTTTGCAGGCCCCTCCTTGCCCGGGTTACAATTGCCGGCAATTCCCATCCGTATTTCCCGGACCGGCAGAATTTTTTGTCACTATTTTCCTTGTATATAAATGGCGGAACAACCTCTTTTTTCTTTTTTCATATAACGGCATAAAAGAAAAATGACCGCCCGAAGACCGTCATTTTCTTTTTAAATTTTCTTTATGAAATAGCGGATTATTTCTGGAACAGCTTGGGCAGGAAATTGTAGATGCAGCGGCGCCACACACTCCAGTCATGGCCGCCGGAGAAGGTCTGGCGGATCATGTTGAGGCCTTTGTCTTTGAGCATGTCGTCATCATCGGCAAAGCTCTGGTAGAACTGATCTTCGGTACCCATGGCCCGATAGAAAACCCGGAAGCTTTCGTTGAATTTTTCTTTGTCATCCAGCAGCTTCAGGTGTTCTTCCGGTGCACCGGCACGGGGGAAGCGGAGGAAACCGCTGAACACGCCGGCATAGCCGAACAGATCGGGGTTGGAGAGGGTGACGATGCTGGTCTGGTAGCTGCCCATGGACAGGCCGGCCATGGCCCGGTTCCACTTATCGGTAAGCACATTGAAGCGGCCTTCGATGTAGGGGATCAGGTCCGTCAGCAGCACTTTGGGGAAGAGCATGCGACCCATATCCCGGCTGGCGCCTTCTTTGGGCTGGGTCATACCGTTGCCCATAACGATGATCATTTCCTGCATTTTACCTTCCTGCAGCAGGTTATCCGCAATGCGGGCCACATGGCCCTGATAGACCCAGCCGGTTTCGTTTTCGCCGTAGCCGTGCTGCAAGTACAGCACCGGGTATTTTTTATTGGCATCGAAAGCGGCCGGCAGGTACACCAGGCAGCTTTCGGTTTTGCCGGTAACGGTGGAGAAATAGTAATGCCGGGCCACGGAGCCGTGGGGAATCTCCCGCAGCTGGTTCCATTCTTCGCCGGGTACGGGCACGTCCACAAAGTTCATGGGGCGGCAGCAGCCGTAGCCGATGGGCAGGTAGGGGTTCAGCACGTCCGCGCCGTCAATCTTTAAAAAGAAATACTGGAAGCCCCGGCCCAGTTCCACCGTGCCTTCCCACATTTCGTCGTTCACTTTGGTCAGGGGTTTGATGTTGCCGAACTGATCGATGGCTACTTCTTTGGCACCCGGCGCCTTGATGCGGAAAAACACTTTGCCGTCGGGCAGGATTTCATGACCCTGATCGCCGTCCCGGCCAGGCTCGCCGAAATAGGGGTCAAAGGATACTGCGTTATCCAGAGGCCAAGGGGTATTCATGATGCATTCCTCCTGTATGTGTGTTGATTTCATGTGCATTGAAATCAGTCTTTTCCGGATGATTTTATTATAACACACAGCTTTATCAACAGAAAATACAGCTTACGTCTTAATAACAGACAAATATTTCTATCTTTCTCCTTTCCCCGCCCGGGACGGCGGTTTTTTCTGTTGACATTCCGGCGGTGAAGTGATAAGATGAAGTGAAACCATTGAGGGAGGCAAATATAATGAAGCATATTAAGACCATCGAAACCCGGAACCTGTGCGAAAGCGCCAAGAACGGCGGCTGCGGCGAATGCCAGACTTCCTGCCAGTCCGCTTGCAAGACCAGCTGCGGTATCGCCAACCAGAAGTGCGAAAGCAAGAAGGAAAGCAAGTAATTTTTGCAGCTGATGAATACCGCCACACGGCGGTATTTTTCATATAGCCACAAAGGAGATTTATTATGATTCATCAGTATAAATTAGGCGGCATGAATATTGTGCTGGACGTATGCTCCGGTGCGGTGCATGTGGTGGATGATGTGGCGTACGACATCATTTCCCTGTTTGAAACCGAAACGAAAGAAAACATCCTTTCCGCCATGGAAGAAAAGTATCGGAGAAAGGATGATATTTCCGCCGAAGACATCCGGGAATGCTACGATCAGGTGGTGTACCTCAAAGAAAGCGGCAAGCTTTTTGCCCCCGATACCTTTGAACCCATGGCCGGAAAACTGAAGGAAAAGACCGCCGGTGTGGTGAAAGCCCTGTGCCTGCACATTGCCCACACCTGCAATTTAAACTGCGCTTACTGCTTTGCCAGCCAGGGCAAATACCACGGCGATCGGGCCATCATGAGCTTTGAAGTAGGCAAAAGAGCCCTGGATTTCCTCATGGAAAACAGCGGCAGCCGCCACAACCTGGAAGTGGACTTTTTCGGCGGAGAGCCGCTGATGAATTTTGACGTGGTGAAGCAATTGGTGGCCTATGCCCGCAGCGTGGAAAAGGAAAAGGGCAAAAACTTCCGCTTCACCCTCACCACCAACGGCATGCTCATCGATGACGACGTGATCGAATTTGCCAATAAGGAATGCAGCAATGTGGTGCTCTCCCTGGACGGCCGCAAAGAAATTCACGATCGCTTCCGGGTGGATTATCAGGGCCGGGGCAGCTGGGAGCAGATTGTACCCAAGTTCCAGAAGCTGGTAAAGGAACGAGGCGGCAAGGATTATTACATGCGGGGCACCTTCACCCATGCAAACCCGGATTTCCTGAAAGATATTCAGGTGATGCTGGATCTGGGGTTTAACGAGCTTTCCATGGAGCCGGTGGTCTGCGCCGCCGGGGATCCTTCCGAACTGACGGAAGAAGATATGCCCATTGTGATGGAGCAGTATGAAAAGCTGGCGGAGCTGATGCTGCAAAAAGATAAGGAAGGAAAGCCCTTCACCTTCTATCATTATATGATCGATCTCACCGGCGGCCCCTGCATCTACAAGCGCATTTCCGGCTGCGGCAGCGGCACGGAATACATGGCCGTCACCCCCTGGGGCGATCTGTACCCCTGTCATCAATTCGTGGGGGAAGAAAAGTTCAAGCTGGGCGATATCTGGCAGGGCGTCACCAACACCGAAATTCAGGGGGAATTTGCCGCCTGCAATGTGTACGCCCGCCCCGAATGCCGCACCTGCTGGGCACGGCTTTACTGTTCCGGCGGCTGCGCAGCCAACGCCTACCACGCCACCGGCAGCGTGACCGGTGTGTATAAGTACGGCTGCGAACTGTTCAAAAAGCGGATGGAATGCGCCATCATGGTGGC
>JAFSGG010000050.1 GCA_017434775.1 Clostridia bacterium | reverse complement strand
GGAACGATACAGCTTGTTTTCGCCCATACCGGTGGTTTTCACTGCACGGAAGTTGGCAAACTGTTCATCGGTCAGATGGCTGTAATCCACCCGTTCGTTGGTGCGGCCCAGTTCGTGCATGATGTACTGCGCACGGTAGCCGTCCTTTTCCTTCAGTTCAAACTTCACTTCCAGGGGGAAGGTGACGCCTTCCATGGCCGTCCACCACCAGTTGCCTTCGTCATCGGTCTGCTTGGTGGCAATGCCGTAAGCTTCGGTGAAATTGCCCATATTGATGGCAAAGGACACATAGCCGGTGGGAGCGCCGGTTTCATCCGTCATGCCCACGATGATGGCAGGCTGGCCGGCATCCACGTAAGAATAGGTGGGCACCACGGGCAGATCCAGGGTCTGGCCGTTGATGGTAACGGTCACGATATCCGCCCAGTTGAAGCCCAGATCATTGATGAAGGTTTCAGCCTTGCAATCGCAGTAGAGGTTGCCGTACTTGGTGGTCCAGACGTTGTTGTCCAGGCCGCCCACGGTGATGGGAGCAGGTTCGGCAGGTTCGGTGGTTTCAGCCTTGATGATGGTGATGCGGTTCTGAACTTCTTCATAGCCCACAACCTTGCCATCAGCAAAGGAGCCGATGTAGTTGGCCAGCACCATGTAGTCTTCCATCACATAGTCCAGCACGTTCACAGCACCGTCAAACATGGCAAAACCGTCGCCCAGGTCACGCAGGGTGTAGTTGTAGCCGGCCATGTTGTACTTTTTGTTCAGATCCAGGGGAACGAATTCGTTGGCTTCCTTATCGAAGACCATAACGTCCTTTACGCGGTATTCGCCGGTAGGCGGTCCGACCCAGACGCCCTTTTCGTCCTGCTGAACGGTGGATTCAATGGTGGTATCCACGGTGTAGCGCAGGCCGCTCACATGCAGGAAGCCGCCCACTTCCACATCCGGAAGGCCCCGGGCGCCCCATTCCAGGGCATCCAGCACCTGCTGGCCGGTGACGGTCTGCAGGCAGGCCACATTGCCGAAGGTGTGAATGTTTTTGCAGCTGAGATAGGACAGTTCGCCGGTGATGGCCTTGTTACGGATACCGCCGCCGTTCATGATGGCCAGGTCCACGTCCAGGCCCATGTTTTCAAACAGATACACCAGAGCATCGGTGACAAAATCGCCGGTATTGGTTTCCTGCTTACGCACCAGACGGTTGCCGTCAGCATCATAGTTATCCAGGGGATAATCCACGCTGCCGATCACTTCGCCCAGCTTTTCGTCAATTTCGGTGATCCAGGTTTCTTCCAGCATCTTCACTTCTTCGTCGGGAGCGACATCCGCCAGTTTTTCGGGGGTAAGCAGTTCGGTGGTGATGGTGCCATCAGCGGCAATCACCATCTTGCCGATGGCATTAAGGTATTCGCCGGTCTGGGTCAGCAGCACGGGATGGCCGTCCTTGTCTTCCACAAGCTGGCTTTCAATGGTGGTGTGGGAATGGCCGTCAATGAATGCATCAAGGCCGCAGGTGTTGGCGATCACGTCAGTGGAACGCCAGGGAGCGGAAACTTCATCCACGCCCAGATGGCCCAGAGCGATCACATAATCAGCTTCCAGCTTGGCCGCATCAATGGCCTTCTGTACGGAAGCGTACAGTTCAGCGCCGTCGGTGCCGCCGGCAATGCCGTAAATGTATTCGCCGTTTTCATTCTGAAAATAGGCAGGGGTGGATTTGGTGAAGGATTCGGGGGTGGTGATGCCCACAAAGGCCACCTTCACGCCACCCACTTCCACCACCTGATAGGGTGCCAGCACGGGTTCGCCCACCACGCCGTTTTCTTCATGGTGGAAATTGCAGCTCACATAGGGGAACTGAGCCCATTCGATCAGGTTCATGGCGCCGTCCATGCCATAGTCAAATTCATGGTTGCCCAGGGTGGCCACGTCGTAGCCGCAGGCGCTCATGAGCTTGGTGATCACGTTGCCCTTGTCCATGGAACCAAAAGCGGTACCCTGAGCATGGTCACCGGCATCCACCAGGATGACATTTTCGGTGTTCTTGCGCAGGGCCGCCACGGTGGAATACCGCAGGGCAGCAGGTTCGCCTTCGTCATTGGCGTTGTTGATGTAGGTATGCACATCGTTGGTGTAGTAGATGGTGACCGTTTGCTTTTCCTGTGCAAAACCGGTGGCAAGGCCCATGGCCAGCACCAGCACGGCAGCCAGCAGGCAAAGCAAAATCTTTTGTTTCCGCATGGTCAGTCAGCTCTCCTCTCATATTTTCCCTTTTTCAGCTTCAGGATGCATTTTTTTGCATCCTTTTCTATCATTATCCTATGATATACCCTCCTGTTTGTCAAGGCAGATTCCTCATTTGTAAAGGTTTTTTAACACCCTGTCAACAACGCTTCCAAAATAAAATTTGCAACAGAAAATAAGCAGAAAATAGCAAAATTTATTCACCTTTAGAACAATCTTTCCATTGCCATTTTTGCCGATTGGCTGTATACTGTATCTTGTTTCATTTAACTCTACTTTTTAAAGAAATGGAGAGGACACACACATGGAAAACCTGAAACTGGTCTACACCGGCAAAACCAAGAATGTATATGCGCTGGATAACGGCAATTTCCTGCTCAAATTTAAGGATGACTGCACTGGCAAAGACGGCGTGTTTGATCCCGGCGAAAATTCCGTTGGCCTCACCATCGAGGGCGTGGGCGATGTGAACCTGCGCATGTCCATCTATTTCTTTGAAAAGATCAATGCCGCCGGCATCTACACCCACTACGTCTCCGCCAATCTGGAAGACACCACCATGGAAGTCAAGGCTGCCAAGCCCTTTGGTCAGGGTCTGGAAGTTATCTGCCGCCACAAGGCCGTGGGCAGCTTCATCCGCCGCTACGGTTCCTACATCGAAGAAGGCGCCGATCTGCCCGCTTATGTGGAAATGACCTTCAAGGATGACGCCAAGGGCGATCCCCTGGTCACCAAGGATGCTCTGGTTGCCCTGAACGTGATGACCGACGAACAGTACGACACCATGAAGGAAATGACCCAGAAGATCACCCAGATCGTGGCTGACGATCTGAAGGAAAAGGGCCTGATCCTCTACGATATCAAGTTCGAATACGGCTACGACGCCGAAGGCAAAGTGATGCTCATCGACGAAATCGCTTCCGGCAATATGCGCGTGTACAAGGACGGCGAATACATCGATCCCATGACCCTCAGCAAGCTGTTCTTCGCCTGATATTTTTCCGAACATAACATAACCCCCCTGAAGAAAATTCTTCAGGGGGGCTTGTGTTTAGAAGGGGCACTTTTCAAAATAGCCGTTTTCTTTCCAATATTCAAAGGGATAGCTTCCGATACCCATATACTGCCTGATCACAAAACGATTGATGAAATACTGGCATCTTGTGGAAAGGTAGGGCTTTTTCCGCTTCATTGCATAAAATCTCCGTGCGGCCTCCCCCAGTTTCTTTTCCTGTTTTTGCCGCTTCCTCTCCGGCATTTTCTCCCATTTATCCGTAAACATCCGGATGCCTGCGGATGAAACCCGGTTGATGCCCCAGCTTTTCAGGCACTTTTTCATGGGACGGAGGGCGGCCTTGCTTCCTGTGGCTGTGGTCAGGACAAACGCTTTCTTGCCAAACATTTCTTTCCGCGGGGATACGGTCAAGGCAAAAAAAGCCAGATGATCCAGCATATTTTTCATGGCCCCCGTCATGGATGACGCACCATAATGGGGCGTGGCAAAAAGAAGCGCATCGGCTTCTATGATCGCCTGATAGATGGGCTCTATCCACCGGGCATGTGGGCACATCTCCCGGGGATGAGAAAGGCATTGCTGGCAGCCCAGGCAAAATTCCGGCACCGCCTCGGGCAAGAAAAATTCTGTAAATGAAACGTTTCCCCTTTGCCCCATTGCCTCCATAAAAATCTTCGCGGCTGTATAGGTATTCCCTTTCCGTGGGCTGCCATGAATCACAACAACTTTCATTTCCATCCCTTTCTGCCTTTCTGCCTTGCTGCGTCTGATTTCTCCGCTTCTTCTTTCATGCCGGAATATTTTATCAAATCCCTTCTGCAAAGTCAACGAATGGAGCCTGCGCATTTATGCTTGCCATCCTCCGGCAATGTGGTATACTGTTATCAGAAATAAACAGCAAGGTGATAGCCATGATTCCCTGGAATATTTACCCCCGCCCCCGGATGAAGCGCGGTTCCTTCCTGTGCCTCAACGGCACATGGGATTTTTGCATATGCCCGGAAAACGAAAAGCCATCCTATGATGAAAAAATCCGGGTGCCCTATTGCCCCCAATCCCCTCTTTCCGGCATTCACCGCAGCGTGCCCCAGACCCATGTGTGCCACTATCGGCGCACCTTTACCCTGCCGGAAGGGTTTCGAAAAGAACAGGTGCTTCTGCATTTTGGGGCGGCGGATCAGGAAGCCGTCGTATATCTCAACGGAAATCATGTAGGAAACCACGCCGGTGGCTACCTGCCCTTTACCTTTGATATTACCGTCTATCTGCAGCCGGAAAACGAGCTGATCGTCACCGTCACCGATCGTCTGGACGATGCTGTCCTTCCCTGGGGCAAGCAAAAAGAAAAACGGGGCGGCATGTGGTACACCCCCGTCACCGGCATCTGGCAAACCGTGTGGCTGGAAAGTGTTCCGGATGATCACATCCGGGATATTGCGGTGGAAACAGCAGAAAATTCGGTATCCATCGAATTGCTGGGCACGGGTGCAAACGGCACCCTGACTCTTTCCGAAACCGGCGCCGCTTATCCCATCCAAAACGGAAAATGCTCCTTTGAAATCCCCTCTCCCCATTTGTGGAGCCCGGAAGATCCTTTTCTGTATCATTTCACGGCAGAAATTGAATCAGGCGACAAAATCACATCCTACTTCGCCCTGCGTACATTGACCACGGAAACAGTGGACGGCATGCCCCGGCTGTGCCTCAACGGCAAGCCTTATTTCTGCCACGGCCTGCTGGATCAGGGGTATTTCCCCGGAGGTATTTACACCCCGGAAACGCCGGAAGCCTATGAAAAGGACATCCTGACGGCCAAACGCCTTGGCTTCAACACCCTGCGCAAGCATATCAAAATCGAGCCACCGATTTTTTACGAAGCCTGCGACCGGCTGGGCATGATCGTTTTTCAGGATATGGTGAATAACGGCCGCTATTCCTTCCTTCGTGATACCGCCCTCCCCACTGTCGGCCTGAAAAAGCTACCCGGCTATTTTGCCCATCGCTCTGCACAGCAGAAAACAGCGTTTGGGCGGCATATGAAGGCTACGGTAGGGCATCTGCGTTCGCATCCGTCCATCTGCTTGTGGAGCATTTTCAACGAAGGATGGGGCCAATTTGAGGGCACAAAAATGTATCGCAAGCTGAAAATGCTGGACGATACCCGGTTCATCGATACCGCTTCCGGCTGGTTCAAGGGCTGCGAAAGCGATGTGAACAGCCCCCATGTGTATTTCCGGCCCTTTCGCTTCAAAGGCCACAGGCTACCTACCATCCTTTCAGAATTCGGCGGCTATGTAAAGAAGGAACAAGGGCATCTCTTCAACGAAAACGCCACGTACGGCTACGGTACCTGCAAAGACAGGGAAAGCTACATGCAAGCCCTGGAAAGGGTATATGAAATGGAAATCATTCCGGCCATTCCCAAGGGCCTTTGCGGCAGCATCTACACCCAGCTCACGGATGTGGAGGATGAACTGAACGGCCTTGTCACCTACGACCGCCAGGTGATCAAGCCGGAAGAAAAGCGGATGCGCAAAATTGCCGAAAAGCTGAAAATATAAGGAAAAAAAGGTGCTTTTCGGGCAAAAAAGTTCAAAATAATGCTTGCCTTCCTTTTCTGTTTGTGGTATAATTGCGTTTGTGTGAAACGGGCGGTCCGCTGAAAAGCGTAAGCTTTGTCATGAACGCCTATGAGGGAAGGAGGAACTATTCAATGAGCGAAATCATCCGTTCTATCGAACAGGCGCAGCTCCGTACCGATCTGCCCCAGTTCAACGTTGGCGACACCCTGCGTGTTTTCGTCAAGGTTGTGGAAGGCAGCCGCGAACGTCTTCAGGCGTTTGAGGGTACCGTGATCGCAAAGCGCAACGGCTCCAACCGTGAAACCTTCACTGTTCGCCGTGTATCTTACGGCATCGGCGTGGAACGCACGTTCCCGCTGCACAGCCCCCGTGTGGACCATATCGAAGTGATCCGTCGCGGTAAGGTTCGCCGTGCGAAGCTCTATTATCTGCGCAATCTGCAGGGCAAGGCTGCCAAGATCAAGGAAGCCGGCCGCCGCT
>JAFSGG010000049.1 GCA_017434775.1 Clostridia bacterium | reverse complement strand
CTGCTTGAAATCAAAGAACTGGTTGACGCCATGAAGGAAGAATTCGGCGTGACCGGCGCTATCGCCGTTGCCGGCGGTGCTGCTCCCGCTGCCGCTGCTGCTGCTGAAGAAGAAAAGACCGAATTCGACGTGGTTCTGGTTGATGCCGGCTCCGAAAAGATCAAGGTTATCAAGGCCGTTCGTGAATACGTTGCCGGTCTGGGCCTGAAGGAAGCCAAGGAATTCGTTGAATCCGTGCCGAAGGCCATCAAGGAAGGCGTTTCCAAGGAAGAAGCCGAAAAGGTCAAGGCTGCTTTCACCGAAATCGGCGCCAAGGTGGAAATCAAGTAATTTCTGCTTGCCTGAAAGCAAATTGCCCGGGGGAGAAATCCTTCGGGCTTTTTGTTTACTCTTTTTCAAGGCTGTGCTATACTGCAAAAAGAGGTGATGGTATGATTCTGCTTATTTCCGGCGCATCCCATACGGGGAAAACTTTGCTTGCCCAGCGGTTGTTGGAAAAGTATCATATGCCGTATCTGTCCATTGACATTTGAAGATGGGATTGATCCGCAGCGGACAGACGCATCTTACAGCGGAAGAAGATGAAGCTTTAACGGCTTATCTGTGGCCCATTGTACGGGAAATGATTAAGACAGCCATTGAAAATGGGCAGCATTTGATCGTAGAAGGCTGCTATATTCCTTATGATTGGCAGAAGGAGTTTTCAGAGGAATATTTGCAGCACATCCGGGCTGTGTGGCTTGTGATGACGGAAAACTATATTTGCCGTCATTTTGATGATATTCGTACTTATGCCAGTGTGATCGAAGACCGGGGGGACGACGAAGGCTGCACGCTGGAACAGGTATTGGAGGATAACAAAAACGTGGCGGAGCAGTGCAAAAGGCATGGCATACAGCCGGTGCTGATTGATGAAGGATATCAACTGAATGTAACATTGGATTGACGTTTGGGAGGAAACATGACGGTTTATTTTATCGGCGGCTCACCCTGCAGCGGTAAAAGCACGGTGGCACAGGTGCTTTCGGATCAATATCATTTGCGCTATTTCAAGGTGGATGATCATCTGGAAAAATATATGCAGATGGCTGCAGCAGACGGTAAAAAGTGCTGCAAAGCCGTTGAAAAAATGACGCCAGAGCAAAACTGGATGCGTAAGCCGGAAGAACAATGCGAAGAAGAACTGAAGATTTATGAAGAGATATTTCCGTACATACTGGCGGATCTGGAAAAAACAGAATGCGAACATGGGATCATTACGGAAGGTGCGGCCTATTTACCGTCATTGATGAAAGCATGTGCTATACCGGTAAATCGCTATCTTTCCATTACGCCCACCAAAGAATTTCAGGTATCCCATTACAGGCAAAGAGAATGGGTACCTTATGTATTGGAAGGCTGCAGCGATAAAGAAAAAGCCTTTGAAAACTGGATGGAAAGGGATGCGCTGTTTGCTAAGGCCGTACAGCAGCAATGTCTGCATCTTGAATATTTATCTTTGATCAATAATGGCACAATGCCCATTGAAGAAATGATGGAGCATATTGCGACACATTTTGATTTGACAGCGGTGAGTAAATGAAACCAATAAAAAAGAACGAAGCAGGAATCGTTTCCCGTTTCGTTCTTTTTGTGTAAAGCAGATTTTGTTTAGAATTCCAGGTAATCCATGGGGTTTACCTGAAAGAGATCGAACAAGACCGCGTTTTCGGGGCTTCCGTCTTCTGCATTCCATAAATGGCGGGCATAGGAATAATCCCGGCCTTCGATGCGGTAAATGCAGCAGGAATCGGTGGCCAGCTGAAGTTCAACCTGAGAACCATCGGCGAGCCAGAGGGTCAGCGTGGCGGTGAAGGGGCAGCCGGCCATCGTGCCGCCCTTGTCTTCCACATGGGTGAGGAGATCGGAAAGGGTATTAAGCTTTGCCGGATCGCTGCAGAGAATGGGACCGGAATTGCCGATAATCAGCTGGGCTTCCTGAATATTCACAAGCTGATCGGGACGGAACCAGGTGCTCATGACCGTATCGGCCGGGGTTTTGCGGATCCATCCGGCAGCGCCCCGCAGGCTGACGCATACCCAGCCGCCAATGCTGACGCCGTCATCGTATTCCGTCAGAATAGGCAGCTTGGTTCCTTTATCCAAAAGGGCAATTTTTGGCGCCATGACATCCGGATAAGCGTAAACCTGCATAGATTCATCGCACACATAAAAGGCAGGGTCCATCATCAGGTAATCATTGTGCACCCAGCCGGTTTCTGTGCCGTCGGCATAATAGATTTTTGCATAGCCGTCCCAGCTTTCAATAACCGGGATGGTTTTGCCGGTATAGAGAAGGGAGCCCACCTTTTTACCGCCCTGATCGCCCCGGGCGTCCAGAATGGACAGGCTTTCACAAAGGACCACGGCAGGGGTGCATTCCAGCCCTGTCCAGGCTCTAAAATCTTCATCCACGCCGGTAGCGGGCAGGATGGAAGCAAAGGCTGTGGCGGTGCATAACAAAAGTACCAGCAGAGAGAGGCAGAATTTCTTCATGGCTTTCAATTCCTTTCGCAGGTGTTCAATGATAAAACGCAGCAAAGAATGAAAATATTCCCATGAGGAAATGTTGTTACACAAGTAACAGGATTATGCATTTTCCTGCAGGGTATCTTCCTGGCCGCGATACACCACGAACTTGCAGAACAGGAATTCCAGAATGAAATTGGCGATCATGGTGCAGGCAAGAATCAGAAAATCATTCCAGCCGGCTTGTTCCGCCAGATGGCCAAGCCAGGTGGAAAGGGGCGTGAACACCGCATAGAACCCCAGCACTTTTGCCATGGCTACTTTCACATTGGCAGCGGATTTGAAGGTATAGCGGCGGTTCAGGGTGAAATTCCACAGGATGGAAAGCAAAAGGGAGGGCAGATAGGCTGCCCAGTAATTGGGGATGAACAATTCAAAAATGGCGAAAGAGCCAATCTGAATGAGTCCTGCAGAAATGGAAAAGAGGGTGAATTTCAGCACTTGCAGCCAGTTTTTCTTTTCGTTCATGTGCACCGCCCTTTCTTATTTCAACAGATCATCAAACAGGCGGATGTTTTCAAACTTGGGTTCCAGTTCACCAGCCTGGATCTTTTTGATCACTTCCGCAATGCGGTTGTTGATGGGGGTGGGGATATTGTTCTTTTTGCCGTATTCACACACCACCCCGTTGATGGCGTCCACTTCGCAGGGCTTTTTATTTTTCAGATCCTGCAGCATGGAGGGCTCAATGGCGGCATGCTTTTTCATGGCGATGGGGAGGAGCAGGGTGCCGAACATCCGCTTGAGCGTGCCGGTATAATAGAAAAGTTTTGTGATATCTTTGCCCTGCACGGGGGCAAAGCTGATCCCGTCAGCCCGGCCCACATCAATGCATTCTTTCATGCAGCGGATGGCCACCTGACGACCTTCCTTGGTGCCGGATACGGTGCCGAAAGTGCCGCCCATCACCGTGCCAAGGCCGGAGAAGGTGGCGTTGATGAGGAGCTTGGACCAGCGGGCACCCAGCAGGTTTTCTTCTTCGTGGACAGGGCACATTTTTTCCAGCAGTTCCTTTACCAGGACGTACTGTTCATCCGTGATGCCTTTCATTTTGCCCATATGGAAAGACAGGCTTTCTGGATCGCTGGTCAGGATGCAGTGGCCGGGGCCGGCCAGGGTGGCACCCCATTCCACCACGCAGCCCATGGTGTGGTTTTCACCCACGATTTCGGCAATGTCGGGTTCCGGCAGGCCGTTTTGCAATGTGACGATCACACCGCTTTCGGACAGGTAATCTTTCAGCATGGTGACTACTTCGATATTTTGCAGCTGCTTGGTGAGCAAAAGGATCACGTCGTATTTCCCTTCCATCTGATCCGGGGTGATGGCTGTGACGGGAACGGTCATTTCCACGGTGCCGGTGATGTGAGCGCCGGTATCGTTCAGCGCAGCCACATGGGCCTTGTTCCGGTTGATCAGGTCAATTTTTTCGCCGTTTTTAGTAATGTATGCGCCCAGTACCGTACCCAGGGAACCTGCGCCGTATATTGCATAACGTTTCATCGCTATCTTCCTCCTTACTAATTTCACATATTATAGCATATAAAGGATGAAAATTCAACTTTATGCTCTGGCTGTACGAAAAAAGCACAGGCAATGGCTGTGCTGTATTGAATTCAGTTTTTTGCAGTTTCGTTGGGCAGGGGCTGTTCCGGCAGCATGACGGTAAAGCGGGTGCCTACGTCTTCCCGGGAAACGATATCAAAATAGCCGTGATGACGATCCACAATCCATTTGGCAATGGAGAGCCCCAGGCCGTTGCCGCCGGTGGCGCGGGTACGGGAAGAATCGGAGCGGAAGAAACGATCAAAAATATGGGACATATCTTCCTGTTTGATACCGATGCCGTTATCCTGCACTTCAAAGCAGGGCACACCGTTTTTCACCTTGGCGCCCAGGGTGATGGAATCGTCTTTGGCGGTGTATTTGATGGCATTGTCCGTCAGGATCCGGGCAGCCTGTTTGATCATAGCCGGGTCTCCGGTGGTATAAACGGGGGCATCGGCCGTCAGACGCCAGCGCCGGTCCGGCGTGATCATCCGGTATTCATCGTACAATTCCTGCATGATGGCAGTCAGATCAATCCGGGCCAGCACGGGCTGGTTTTTGCCGTTATCTCCCCGGGCCAGGAACAAGAGCTGTTCCACCAGCCGGTTCATGTGCTCGGCTTCGCTCTTGATGGCGGTGATCCCTTCGTCCAGCACGGTTTTATCTTCCTTGCCCCAGCGGCTGAGCATATCCGCATAGCCCTGAATGACGGCGATGGGCGTGCGCAATTCGTGGGATGCATCCGATACAAAGCGGTTCTGTTCCCGGTAAGCGTTGTGCATACGGGTGATCAGATCGTTGATGGCCTTTTCCAGCCCTTGGAGTTCTTTGTTGCCGGTGCGCAGTTTATCATTGGGGGAAAGGGGTGACGTGGTGGCCAGGGCATTTTCCAGCTGATGCAGCATCTGGGGGTCCAGTTTCTGATTGGTGAGCTGCTGGGTGGTGATGGCCATCTTTTCCAGCGGCCACAGAAGGCGCTGCGCCGTGCGCTTGCCGGAAAAATACTGGAAAACAAGCACCAGCCCTTCCATGCCAAGAAGCCCCATGAGCCCGTATTGCGCTACGTTCAGAAAGGCGGTGTTGCTGACTGTCTGCAGCACATCGTTTTCATCGGTGTAGGTATAGGTCAGGGTGGGAATGCGCTTGAGAAAGGGGAGAGAAGTATCCCAGGAAAGGCTGGGATTGGAATGGGTATTCAGGGGACTTTCCGCGCTGATATAGCACCACAAAACCAGCATAAAGGCAATCAGCAGGATATCCACCAGCAGAAAATTGCGCAGCATGCGGAAAAACCACACCCGGTTGATGCGGTTGGCAATGGAACGGGTTTTGACGGACTGGATTTTGCCGTTGCTCATGCGTCATCCCTCAGTACATAGCCCACGCCTCTTACGGTGTGGAGCAGCTTTTGTTCGAACGGATCGTCGATTTTGTTGCGCAGATAGCGCACATATACGTCCACCACATTGGTTTCGCCCATGTATTGATAGCCCCATACATGGCTGAGCACCTGTTCCCGGGAGAGAACATGGGTTTTGTTTTCCAGGAAATATTGCAGAAGGGCAAATTCCCGGCCGGTCAGTTCAATTTCCGTCGGACCCCGGGTCACCCGGTGCCGGGCGGTGTCCAGTGTCAGATCGCCGCAGGAAAGCAGGGTGGAATTATCTTCCTGCGCTACCTTTTTGCGCAGGGCCACCCGGATGCGGGCCAGCAGTTCCTCAATGGAGAAGGGCTTGGTGATATAGTCATCGGCCCCCATGTCCAGCCCGGTCACTTTATCCATTACAGCATCCCGGGCGGTGAGCATAATAACAGGCAAAGAGGAGGTCTTGCGGATGCGCCGCAACACCTCCAGCCCGTTGATTCCAGGCAGCATGATATCCAGAAGCATCAGGTCAAAGCCGCCAGCTTCTGCCTTTTCCAGGCCGGTGCGGCCGTCAAAGGCTTTTTCCACTTCGTAGCCCTCGTGGGATAATTCCAGTTCCACAAACCGGGCCAGCTTTTCTTCGTCTTCCACCAGAAGGATACGGGGCATGGGGCACACTCCCTTTACAGATGTTTATTCCAGACCGCCGGACAGTTTTTCAAAAAAGCGGTTCAGCTGATTGTTTTCAGGCAAATCCGGGCCGCCAAAGTGATAGCGGCAGCCGCAGAACAGGCCGATCAGCAACAATACCAGGGCAGCCGGGCAAAACAGCAAAAGAAGCAGGATAAACAGCGTGATGCTGATGGAAAAGATGGATTTTTCTTTATTAAACACAGTAAAGCGGTTGCGGTTGCCCTTGCGGATGATGATACGGGCATTATCCCAGAAGGTGCTGCTATTTGGATTACTCATGGCGTTATCTCCTCACTTCTGATTGTCTTTCTGGACAGAATCGGCGGCATGATCCATGGCTTTATTGATGGAATTGTTATCGCCGAAATCAGGGCCGGTGAAGCGATAGCGCATGCCGCAGAACATGCCGATGATCAGAAAAATAATGGAGGCGGGCCAGAGGATCAGCACCAGCAGGGCAAGCACCGTGATGGGCATGGTGACAATTTCTTCCCCGTGGCGGGAGATGATGAAGCTGTTGGCGTTGCCTTTCTGGAACAGCTTGCAGACAAAATTCCAGAGTTTCTGCATACCGGAAACAAATTCCTGCTTGCCGGTGGACTGCTGGGGCATGGGCTCGGCTACGGGCTGGGTGGTATACTGGGCAGCGGCGGCGGGGGTGGGCTGCACTTTGCCGGCGTTTTCCAGCATGACCATGGCATCCAGCATATCCCAATCGCATTTTTCCAGGGCCAGCTTGGCTTCCTCATACGTTACGCCGGCCTTCTGGCTCAGCTTTTCTACCATTTCAAAATGATCCATTGTTGTTTCCTCCTTAAGCGTTGTGCTTGTCTTTCGTTTACGGGTATAGCATAACGCATGAAGATAAAAGAAAAAGGGGATTCAGATTAGAAAAAGATGAGAATTTACAGGAAAAACTCTTTTTTTGCAAAGTATAGAGATTCAACATTGATATTATACGACGGTTCGCGCTTCTTGGCAACAAAAAAACAGGGCTGCGGAATGCAAACCCTGTTTTTTGCTCTTGCCTTTTGCAAATCAGCGGCGACCGGCTTCCTTGATCTTGGCAGCCTTGCCCTGCAGGTTGCGCAGGTAGTAGAGCTTGGCACGGCGAACCTTACCACGACGGATCACTTCGATGTGGTCCACG
>JAFSGG010000048.1 GCA_017434775.1 Clostridia bacterium | reverse complement strand
TCAATATCAACAAAATGGAAAACGAAGAAGATGACCGGCTTTTCTACTGGGATGCCCATTTGCCCCGGCCTGACTGGCAGCCCGGCCAGAAGCTGACCCTCACCTCCTACGACAAGCGCATCACCGCCTGGCAGGCGGAATAAAACACCGCCCGGTACACCGCCGGGCGTTTTTTTGTATACCCATCCGAAAAAGAACAAAATTTTTTGTATATTTTTCGATTTTATTCCGAATATTCCGTTAATAATGTGTATAATCATTCATTTTTGTTGTTGACAAAGCAGGAAATGGATGGTATACTTGTTTCTGTTCTTTTTTCAGAGAACGTCCGGAAAAATTGCCATCAATTACTTGGAGGTATTTGAAATGAAAAAGGTATTTGCTCTGGTTCTGACCCTGGCTATGCTGCTGGTATCCTTCTGTGCTGTTGCCGAAGACGGCAAGCTGTACATGGCCACCGAAGGCACCTTCCCTCCCTATGAATACTATGAAAACGGCGAACTGGTTGGCATCGACGTGGAAATCGCCAAGGCTCTGGCAGATAAGCTGGGCGTGGAACTGGAAATCGAAGTGATGGACTTCGGCGCCATCATCAGCGCTGTATCCACCGGTAAGTCTGACTTCGGCATGGCCGGCATGACCGTCACCGAAGAACGTATGCAGTCCGTCAACTTCACCGTCTCCTATGCTCAGGGCATCCAGTCCGTTATCGTGCTGGAAGACAGCCCCATCACTTCCGTTGACGATCTGTTCGCCGAAGGCGCCACCTACACCGTAGCCACCCAGGAAGCCACCACCGGCTATATCTACGCCACCGATGATCTGGGCGAAGACCGTGTGCTGTCCTTCAAGGCCGCTACCGAAACCATCAATGCCCTGCTCACCGGCAAGGTAGACTGCGTCATCATCGACGATCAGGTGGCCCGCAAATTTGTGGAAGCCAACGAAGGCCTGGTCATCCTGGATACCAGCTATGCCGTGGAAGACTACGCCATCTGCATCGCCCTGGAAAACACCGAACTGCTGGACGAAATGAACGTTGCCCTGCAGGAACTGATCGATGACGGCGTTGTGGAAGAAATCGTCAACCGCTACATCGTTGCTGAATAATCATCCCGTATTTTCTGCCGGAAAGGGTCTTTCGTAGGAAAGGCCCTTTCTGAGCGTTTTGAGCCCTTCGTTATTTGCCGGCTTTCCGGCCCGAACTGCCAAAGAAAGTAGACAAGAGGACTTATGAACAAAAAGAACTTCTGGAAAAAAGCACTCGTCTGGCTGGCTTTGATTGCCGTTGTTTGCGTTGCCGGCTATTTCATCGTGTTCCACAATGCCGATATCCTGAAGCTGGAAGGCACGGAAAAGAAAATTGCCGGTTCTTCCGTTTCCTGGCTGATCACAAAATCAGGCGATGATTATATCAAACTGGCGGAAGTGACCACACCCTCCAAATTCGTGGCCATCCGGGATGCGGAAGATACCGACGGCGATCCGCTGACCACCTTTTTCCTCTCCCAGGAAAAAGAACCTGCCGGGGAAGCGCCGGCCACTTTTCTCATTCAGCCGCAACCCATGGAACAGCCGGATATCGGTTCCCTGGCAGATGAAGGTTGGGGCGATATGACCCTGGAAAAGCAGGACGTTTTTCTCTATCCGGAAAACATGGATCCAAACGCAACCACCGTGTATTGCCGCATTGCTTCTCCTTTGGCAGGAATGGATATTGAGATCTGCGCCACCCGGCCCTCTCCCGCCTCCCTGGACGAATGGAAAACCAGCTGTGCCAATGCCGTCAAGAAGGTAAAAACGGACGACGAACCCTATGTCCTGCAGGTTCTTGACCAAAAAATCGCAGGGGCCAAGAAAAGCTGGCTGATCACCACCCATGACAATACCTACATCAAGCTGGGCGACGTCAACGCACCGGAAGGATATACATCCGTTAAGGAAATCAAAGACCTGGACGACGATCCGCTGACCACCTTCTTCCATTTTTCCCATCAGAAAGCGGATGAACATCCCACCCAATACTGGGTCTATGCCCAGTCCCAGAACAAACCGGATATCGGTGCCTGTGCCGATGAAGGCTGGGGCGACGTGACCCTCAACGGCGTGAAGGCCTTTGTGTATCCGGAAAATATGGATGCCGCCCATGCCACCGCCGTGTATTGCCGCATTGCTTCCCCCTATCCGGATATCGATATCGAAATCCGTCTGACCCGGCCGGAAGCTGCCCCGCAGGCTGTCTGGCTGGAAGAATGTGCCGTGATGATCGGCAAAATTGAGCCCCTCAAGCAGCTGAGCCCCATTGCTGCCGATTTCAAGCTGAATTTCCTGGATGAAAACCGCTGGGAACAGCTGCTGAGCGGCCTGGGCGTTACGCTGAAAATTACCTTCTTTGCCACGCTGCTGGGTATCGTGATCGGCGTGCTGGTAGCAGTCGTGCGTTCCACCTGGGATAAAACCGGTGAAACCATGCGTCCCGGCATCGGCCGGTTCCTGCTGAAGATCCTCAATTCTTTCTGCAAATTCTATCTGACCATCATCCGCGGCACGCCTGTGGTGATCCAGCTGCTGCTGGCCTACTACGTCATCCTCATCAACACCCACGACGGCGTCCTGGTCGCCATTTTGTCCTTCGGTATCAATTCCGGCGCCTATGTGGCAGAAATCATCCGTGCCGGCATCCAGTCCGTGGATAACGGCCAGTTCGAAGCCGGCCGCAGCCTGGGGTTCAACTATGTTTCCACCATGGTGTATATCATCATTCCCCAGGCGCTCAAAAACATTCTGCCCTCCCTGGCCAATGAATTCATCGTGCTGCTGAAAGAAACGTCCGTTGCCGGTTATGTGGCTGTCAAGGATCTCACCAAGGAAGGCGATCTGATCCGCGGTACCACATTCTCTGCTTTCATGCCGCTGATTGCCGTGGCAATTATCTACCTGATCATCGTGATGTTCTTTACCTGGCTGGTAGGCAAACTGGAAAGGAGGCTGCGCAACAGTGACCACTGATACCATGAATTACAAAGCAAACACCCCCGCCAATGCTCAGCCTGAAACGGAATACATCATTTCCGTAAGAGAACTGGAAAAGCACTTTGACGAGGGCAAGCTGAAGGCCCTCCAGGGCGTCAGCGCCGATATCAAAAAGGGGGAAGTGGTGGTGGTTATCGGCCCCTCCGGCAGCGGCAAATCCACGTTCCTTCGCTGCCTGAACCTGCTGGAACTGCCCACCAAAGGGACCATCACCTTCGAAAATGTGAACATCACCGATCCCAAAGTGAACATCAATCTGCACCGGCAGAAAATGGGCATGGTTTTCCAGCATTTCAATCTCTTCCCCCACATGACCATCCTGAAAAACATGACCCTGGCGCCCCGGAAGCTTTTGAAAAAAAGCCGGCAGGAAGCCGAAGAAAAGGCCATTGCCCTGCTAAAGCGTGTCGGCCTGGCAGAACGTGCCAATGCCTATCCCAGCCAGCTTTCCGGCGGCCAGAAGCAGCGCATTGCCATCGTGCGTGCCCTGTGCATGGAACCGCAAGTGATGCTCTTTGACGAACCCACCTCCGCCCTGGATCCTGAAATGGTGGGCGAAGTGCTGGATGTAATGAAACAGCTGGCCGAAGAAGGCATGACCATGGTGGTAGTTACCCACGAAATGGGCTTCGCCCGGGAAGTGGCCGATCGTGTTATCTTCATGGACGAAGGCAAAATTGTGGAAGAAGGCACCCCGGAAGAAATTTTCACCGCACCCACACAGCAGCGCACCAAGGATTTCCTGAACAAAGTGCTCTGATGTACATATTCTCTCACCCGTCCGGACACCCTAAGGTGTACGGACGGTTTTTGTTTCGATTCTTTTACAACTTTGTGTCGTTTTTTGTTGATTTTCCATCTGTTTTTTGGTATACTGGACCTGTATATATGTAACGAAAACCCGTATACCGTTCCGCGGTTTGAAAGGAGTATATACCATGCAACCCACAAATCCCTCTGCACGGCCCCTGGTGTACGCCCTGCAGCAGAATATTGCCAAAGCCGTGGTGGGCAAGGAAGAAGCAGTGGAGCTGATGCTGATTGCCCTTTTGTGCAAAGGCCATGTGCTGATTGAAGACGTGCCGGGCGTTGGCAAGACCACCATGGCATCCGCCCTGGCCAAGTCCCTGCAATGCTCTTTCAAGCGCATCCAGTTCACCCCGGACGTAACCCCTTCCGATGTGACGGGCTTCACCATGGTGAGCCTGAAAACCGGCGAAATGGAATTCAAGCCCGGTGCGGTGATGAGCCAGATCGTTCTGGCGGACGAAATCAACCGCACCTCCCCCAAGACCCAGTCCGCCCTGCTGGAAGTGATGGAAGAAGGCCAGGTGACCATTGACGGCACCACCTATCCCATGCCCAAACCCTTTATGGTATTGGCCACCCAGAACCCGGTGGATTTTGTGGGCACCTATCCCCTGCCGGAAGCCCAGATGGACCGTTTTTTCCTGCGCATTGCCATCGGTTATCCTTCCATTGAGGAAGAAATGGCGGTACTGGAGCGCTATTCAGCGCAGGTAAACCCCATGGATACCCTGCAGCCTGTGTGCGGCGGCACGGAAATCATGGATCTGCAGGAAAAACTGGGCATGATCTATGCCAGCCGGGACGCCCGCAATTATGTAGCCTCCATCACCGCCGTCACCCGCAATCACCCGGCGGTGCAGCTGGGTGCCTCTCCCCGGGGCAGCATTGCCCTTTTGAAGGCTGCCCAGGCCTGCGCCCTGCTGTCCGGAAGAGATTATGTACTGCCGGATGATATCCGTCGTATGGCTCTGCCGGTGCTTTCTCACCGCCTCATCCTCACCCCTGAAGCCCGGATGAAAGGCATCTCTGCCGATCAGGTGCTGCAGCAATTGATTGAAACACTGCCCGTACCCACGGGCCGGGCATGACACGCCGGGCAGCGGCGCTGATGGTGGCCACGGCTGCCTGCGCCTTTTTTGCCCTTTCTTTTAGCGGCAGGCTGTATTATTTCCTGGCCGTCTTGTTTGCGTGTTTTCTTCTGTTTGGCTTCATCAGCTGCCTGTGGGGCCGGGTGGCCCTGAACTGCAGGCTGTATTTCCCCCGGCACAAAGTGCAGCGCGGGGAAGAAGCCCCGGCGGAAATTCAGCTGCGTCATCATTGCATGCTGCCCCTTTCTGCCATCACCTGCCTGTATGATACCCCCGAAGGCACCCAGACCCGGGAAATGCCCACCGCTCCCTTCACCGATTATCAGGTAACGCTCCCCATGCCCACCCTGCATGTAGGCGCCTTTTCGGCGGAGCTGAAGCAGGTGAACGTGCAGGATATGTTCTGCCTGTTTTCCATGCGAAAACGCATCCGGAATCAGCAGCACACCTATTTTGTTTTGCCCAACCCCTACCCCATCGATAAGCCGGAAATTTCCCTGGGGGACGAGGGCAGCGCTGCCCTTGGCCGCACCCAGGAAGACTATAATTCCCCGGAAGATACCCGTGCCTATCAGCCCGGTGATGCCATGAAACGCATTCACTGGAAACTTTCTTCCCGGCGGCAGGAACTGGTGGTGCGCCGGTTTGAAATGCCCTCACCGCCGGATACGCTGATCCTGATGGATACCGCCCGTCCCCTGGCAACGCAGCCGGAAGACGTCCCTTTCCTGCAGGATGCCCTGTGTGAAACGGCCGTAGCCGTAGCCAAGCTGCAGATGGAAGACGGAAGTCCCGTTCGCCTGCCCCTGCACGGCAGGCAAGCCAATGAATTTGTGTCCGATCAGGCGGACGGCCTGCCCCAGCTAAAGGATATGCTGGCCGCCCTGACCTTTCAGGAAACAGCGGATTTCGGCCATGTGCTGCGGCTGGAGCTGAGGCGCATGCGGCGTACCGGCGCCGCCATCATCATCACCACCCGGCTCAATGCCGGCATTGTGGAGGGAGTCACTTCCATCCGCCGGATGGGCCCCAGCGCCCGGGTATATCTGTGTACCCGTGTGCCGGATGATCCGGCCCTGATTCCTTACATTACCCAACTGCAACATCATCTGGTGGAGGTGTGCTATGTCACGCCTGCATAAGTTTTTTCATCATCCTGTCACCGCCCGTTTTCTGGTGACGCTGCTGAGCGCCTGGGGTCTTGCCAATGTGACCGGCATCAGCTTTTTTCCTGCTCCCAATTTGCTGCACGGCTTTTTGTGGTGCGGCCTATTTGCGCTGCTGCTGGCGCTTTACAGCGCTCTGCATTTCCGCTTTAAGGCGCTGCTGGCGCTGATTCTGGCCGGCGGTATCACAACCCTCGGCATCCTAGGTCACACTGGCCCCGTCCACGGCCTGATCCAGGGCGGCAAAGCCTTTTTCTACCTCAGCCAGGGCTGGACGGAAGTCATTGCCCTCTATGCCGATCATCTGCTGCCCCTTTTGTGCCTGCTGCTCACCATGGTGTGCTATGGCACCGCCGGGGATGAAAACGGCGCCACGCTGACCTCTTTTGTGCTGGTTGCCTGTGCCGTTCTGTTTATGCTCTACCCTCAGCCTGCGCTGCTCGGCGCTGCCCTGCCCGCCTTTATGGGCATGGCGCTGCAATTGGCCCGAAAAAAACGGTTTCATATTCTGGCGCTGCCCATCACCGCCCTGCTGGTTGCCCTTGCTTATCTGCTCACACCCCAGGCCCCGGCCAAAGACCCTGCACTGGACAAAATAGCCCGGGATATCCGCCAGACCATCGAAGATCACCTGCTCTTTACCAGCCAGCGGGATTCTTTTTCCCTGGCCACAGAAGGGTATTTGCCCCTGGGCGACAGACTGGGCGGCAAGCCCGATACCAATGACCTGCCGGTTATGGACGTAAAAACAGACAGGCCTGTGCTGCTGCGCGGCAAAACTTATGATCTGTACACCGGACTCAACTGGGCCGACTCCCTGTCCGCCAAGCGGTATCTGTACAACACACTGTACAATCAGGGGCTGCGCAATCAGCTCTTTTGCCTGGAATACCCCCTGGCAGAAAAAGATGCCCTGCCGACGGAAGCCCTTCAGGTGCAAATGCTCACAGACGGCACCACCACTCTTTTCATGCCTGCTTACACCCGGGATATAAACCTGCAAAGCCAGCGGATGGTGCTGTATTTCAACACCGCTGCGGAGCTTTTCCTCACCCGCAATACCAACAATCTGGATCGCTATACCTTAACCTATATGCCCCTGGAAGCCGGCCAGTCCGATACCGCCCGTCTGGTGGAAGCCTGTGCCAATATCCCCGATCCCTATTACCAGACCGTGGCCGGCCAGTATCTGACCCTTCCGAGCCATATGGATGACATGAATGAATTGCAGGCCCTGGCCGCCCGGGCTGCGGACGAGAATGCTTCGCCCTACGAAAAAGCGCTGCAGCTGCAAGCCTTCCTGCAAGAGAACTATCCCTATTCCCTGGATGTAAGCACACCGCCGGATGGAGTGGATTTTGTATCCTATTTCATGCTGTGGGAGCAGAAAGGCTACTGCACTTATTTTGCTTCCGCCATGACGGTGCTGTGCCGCATGCACGGCATCCCTGCCCGGTATGTAACCGGTTATCTGGCCAGGCCCGGAGAGGACGGCATTGCCCATGTAACCGGTCGGGATGCCCATGCCTGGACGGAAATCTACCTCAACGGCATCGGCTGGCTGCCCATCGATGCCACCGGGATGGCTCGCAATCCGGATGAAAACGGCAGTTCCACGCCGCCTTCCGGCAGTTCTGCCCCTACGCCCACACCGCCTCCGGCTGCCACGCCCCAGCCTTCCGCTGCACCGCAGCAAACCCCTGCGCCCACCCCTTCGGCACAGCCTTCCGCTCAGCCCTCTTCCAGCCCCTCCGACAAGCCGGAACAATCCCCCTCCCCTTCCAGTCAGCCCTCCCCCCAGCCCACATCCTCCCCGATGCCCGGCGAAGAGAATGCCCCGGAAACGGAGGGAAAAACCTTTGACGCCTGGTGGATCCTGTTGGTGCTGGCTGCGCTTCTGGCACTGATCCTCTGGTATTATCTGTCCCTGCCCGAAACCCGGGCAAAGCGGAAAAAGGCCCGTGCCGCAGCCATCTTCTACACCGCCCTGGAAGGCATCCTGGCCCAGATGAACGTACGCCGCGTGCCCAGCCAGACCCTGCACAGCTTTGCCGCACAGGCAGCCGATGCCGGTCAGACCGAGGCTGCTCAGGCCATTGAGGCCTACGCCGCCCATCTTTACGGCAAAGAAAAGCAGCCGGATCCCCTTTTCCTTGCAGCCTATCAGGCTCTTTTCAGCCGTCTTACGCTGCCCGGGAAGATCCTTTTCCGGCTGAAGGGCATGATCGGCCGATAAAAACACCGCCGATATTACACAAATTGGGCTTTTTTGAAATTTTCTTCGCAAAAATATGTAGAAATTATTGCATTTCACTTGATTTTTGGTAGCAATTTCGATACAATAGATACTGATAGCAACTGCACAAAAACAAAAGCAGCCTGCATATCGTAGGAAGGATGAAAAATCGTGGCCAAACGCATTTTGCTTGTTGATGACGAACCGTTGATCCTCAAAGGTCTTCGTTTCACCCTGGAACAGGAAGGCTATGAAATTTTGACCGCCGCCGACGGCGAAGAAGCCCTGCAGGTTTTCTTTGATCAGCAGGTGGATTTGGTATTGCTGGACGTTATGCTGCCCAAGCTGGATGGCATCCAGGTGTGTCAGCGCATCCGGGAAAGCAGCAATGTGCCCATCCTGATGCTCACCGCTAAGGGCGAAGATATGGATAAGATTCTGGGCCTGGAATACGGCGCGGATGATTATATGACCAAGCCCTTCAATATTCTGGAAGTCAAAGCCCGCATCAAGACGGTGCTGCGCCGCGCCTCCCAGCCTGCCGCCAATGAAGAAAAGAAGATCATCACCGTCCACGATATGGAAGTGAATATCGTGAACCGTTCTGTGACCCTGGGTGGCAAGGAAGTGCGCCTGACGGCCAAGGAATTTGACCTGCTGCAGCTGTTTATCACCAACCGCGGCAAGGTATTCAGCCGGGAAACCATGCTGGAAACCGTCTGGAAATACGACTATATGGGCGACGCCCGCACGGTAGACGTGCATATCCGCCGGCTGCGCGAAAAGATTGAACGCAATACCGCCAAGCCGGAGTTCATCTTCACCAAGTGGGGAGTGGGCTACTATTTCACCGATAAGGATTAAAAATCCATTCACCAGCATCCGCTGGAAAATATTGCTCGCCTTCCTGTTGATCGTGGGCCTGTCCTTCTTTGCGATGGCAGGCTCCCTGAGCAGCATGGTAGGCGATTATTTGTTCACCCAGCAAATCCGGGCGGATCGTACCGGCCTGGAAATGCTGGCCGTGAAAATCTCCGACGACGTGTATCAGGGGGATGTGGATGCCCTGCGCAGCCAGCTCAGCCTGGCCAGCGGCGAGATGGGCGGCCGCATTATGCTGCTGGACGAAAACGGCAAAGTGCAGCTGGACACCTTTGGTGAAATGAACGGCGAACGCCTGCAATACCCGGAAATCACAAACATCCTGGCAAAAGGGATGACCACCGATTACGGTGTGCATGAGCTGGAAACCGGCCATCAGCTGGACAGCAACAATCTGCTCTTCACCCGCCGGGGCAATGCTTCCTGGGTGGGCTACTGTTCTGCCGGCGTGGTGCATTCTTCCCGGATCATCGGCGTGCTGCTGCTGGTGTCCCCCGTGCAGGAAATGATGCAGAACCTGTATCAGCTGCAGGACAGAATGGTGCTTATTTTCATCGTAATCGCTGCGGCAGCGCTCCTTTGCGCGCTGATCTTTGCCCGGCTGATCACCAAGCCGGTGGGCGGCCTCATGCGCGGTATTCAGCGCATGTCCAAGGGAGATTTTTCCGCCCGGGTCACTTCCAAAAATTCCGGCGAATTCAAACAGCTGGCACAAGCTTTCAACTCCATGTCTGAAAAGCTGGAAACCCTGGATCAGAGCCGCAATCAGTTTGTTTCCAATGCCAGTCATGAATTAAAAACACCGCTGGCCACCATGAAAATCATGCTGGAAAGCCTCATCTACCAGCCGGATATGGATAAGGAACTGCGAGCTGAGTTCATGAACGATATCAATTCCGAGATTGACCGGCTCAGCAATGTGGTAAGCGACCTGTTGACCCTGGTGCAAATGGACAGCAAGAACGTGAAACTCACCCGTGAAAACCTGTCCATTGCCGCTCTCATCAAGGAAAATGCCCACCGCCTGCAGCCCATCGCCGATCAGAAACAGCAGCAGATTGCCCTTACCCTCTCGGATCCCTGCGATATATACGCTGACCGCAGCAAGCTGAACCAGGTAATCTATAACCTGATGGAAAATGCCGTGAAATACACCCAGGCCGGCGGCCAGATCCGTGTATCGCTGGTGCGTCAGGGCCGGGAAGCCGTCTTCACCGTCACCGATAACGGTCCCGGCATTCCCAAGGAAAACCTGCCCCATGTGTTTGACCGCTTCTATCGGGTGGATAAAGCCCGCAGCCGCGAAAAAGGCGGCACAGGCCTGGGTCTCTCCATCGTGCATCAGCTGGTGCTGCTCCACGGCGGTGCCATCCGGGTGGAAAGTGAAGAAGGCAAGGGCGCTTCCTTCATTGTGGAACTGCCGCTGCATCAGGGATAACATAACAAGCAAAAAGGGAAGCGTTCGCTTCCCTTTTATCATGCGTTTTTCCGCATTTCCTCGCTTTCCTTCAAAAGCTCCTCCAGGGGCCTGAAATCGCCGCCCCACCACTCGAACACATGCATCCCCTCATCTTCCATAACAGGCCCCAGAAGGTGCATTTCCGCGCCCATCTGGGCCAGGAGAGCCTCATAATCCGGATAAGTGGGCACAAAGGGCAAAAGCCTTGCAAATTGCCCATAGCTGACCCCATACACCACTTTGCGGATACCAAGGGATGCAATGGCCATCAGGCAGCGCACGCAGGGAGCGCAGCTGGTATAGAGAGTGGATTCTGCCAGCACCTGATCGGAAAAGCGATTGGCCAATTGATGCACCAGATTGAATTCCGCATGGCCGAAAAGCCCATTTTCATAATCCGCCGTGTTTTCCGCTTCCGCCAATATATTCCCATCATGCACCAGCAGTGCACCAAAGGTATCGTATCCCTTTTTCCCGGCTGCCACAGCCAGTTCATAGCACCTGCGCATATAATTTTCCTGCATCATTCTTCTCCTTACGCAAGCGGCAGTGCCCCCAAGGAACACTGCCGTTATTTTATTGCAGGCGATAGCGCATGCTGATGCGCTGCACCTTGCCGTTTTCCAGTTCATAGGAAAGGGTGACGGTAGCTCCGTCCTCCTGCCGCACATAGGAGTAATCAATGCGGTCGTGGGTATCATCCAGATGATACACCTTTCCCTTATCCTTGCCATTATTATCGTAGTTCCAGTAAAGGCTGCGGTCACCGTTCTGATCTTTGGGCTGACCCACGTCCCGGAATTGGGCTGTAACCTTCTCTTCCTCATCCCCGATCCGGGTTTTCCGGGGACCCACCATGGCGGAATTGGATGTGTTCAGATAATAGAGCACATAGCCGTCCGCCACCATCACAAACCGGGCTTCGCCCCAGTTATAGGTAGCTTTCAGCACCACGCCGCGCACCGTGTTGTCTTCAATTTCGGTTTCTTCCTTGGGCTGGCCATACTTTTTCACAAAAGCATCCCGGCTGGTTTTGAGGATGGTCACATCCGCCATTTCATCGCCGCTGCGGAAGAACGGAACAATCTTACCGCTCTGGATCTTGTATTCCCGCTCCAGCACGTTGCTCACCTTGCCAAAGCCATTGACGGAAATGGCCTTCAGCATGGAACGGCCGGGGGGCAGCAGGATGCCCTCACCCTGATAGATGGGCGAATTGGACGTGGGCGTCTGCCCGTCCAGCGTGTAATACATGGTAATCTCTTTTTGCTCCGGCTTGGCATCGGAACGCTTATCGTCTTCCCCTTCCAGATACTTCAGCCGCACCCGCTGCCTTTGTTCATAGGTGCCGGGAGCCAGAGAAGGATAAGGCGCCGTAGGCCGGGGCAAGGTGATATTATACTTGACCACCATTTCATCGCTGACCAGATCATTGCTCACCGCCACGGCACGGAGCACATGGCTTCCTTCCGTCAGATGGATCGCGCTTTCATACCGCTGACCATCTTCCGGTAAAATCCCTTCTTCGCCCAGTATATAATAGATTTCATAATCTTCCTTGGACAAAAGGGCAATATCACGTTCAAACATCAGGCTGCCGGCCTCTACGCTGGTCGTGGGCGTGGAGGGCAGCAATTCTTCCCGCTGGCGCAGGAAATCTTTTTCGCCGGTGTTTTCGTATGCCACCACATAGAAGGCAGCCAATTCCATTTTTCTGTCCTGAGCTTCCATGATACGGATGAGCGAACGATAGGCGGACATCCGGGCAGGTTCCACTTCCGTCATCAGCTTATAGACCTCTTCTGCCTTGCCGATATAGCCGCCCGCTTCATAGGCATCCGCCAGCTGCTGCAGATGGGCATACATGTTATCCAGCTCAGGATCCTTTTCATACGCCCTTTCGAATGTCTCAATCGCCTGATCCACATAACCCTGATCCAGCAATTCCTGGCCGTAGATCCACAGTGCCTGCGCATTGGCATCCTTGCCCATCCGGGCCATGATTACCTGACCGCCATCCGTATAGTTCAGATAAGCGAAGGCGCCGATCACCGCCATAACCGCCAGCGCAGCCAGGACAATGGCCACACGCACCCAGTTAATCATTACTTTCCGTACGCGGTATGTCTGCTTTCCGGTTTCATCCTTACGCTGGCGGGATGCACCCGCAAAGAGCTCCGGCGTGCGCACGTCTGCGTTTTCCCGTGGCGCAGGCTGCACATACATCTGCCCTGCTCCGGGCAGCTGTACATCGGAAGCCGTGCCGTTCTTTCGGCCCTGCCGATGGCCCTGCACCCCTGCAATATGGGGAGAAACGCTGTTTTCCTTGCCGCAGAATTCACAGATCAGCGCGTCATCCTTCAGCACGCGCCCGCATTGCTTGCAAACCATGGGTTTCTCCTTTCCTGCATCGTCTTCTGTCCATCAAACGGATCATGGGCTGATTTTATTGCATTTTGCACATGGCTTCGTAAGCCGGGTCCTGGGCATCAAATTCCCGTTCGGGGCATTCACCGCCCAGCGCTTCGATGGCATTGCGCAATTCGATATAATCAAGGTATGGGGTTTCTTCGCTGCCGGCAGCTTTCTTCAGTTCCGGCAGGGCCCTTTCATCTCCCAGCTTGGCCAGGCAATCCGCCAGCACAGCCACCTGATCCGGCAGCATGCGGAACAAATTCAGTGCCGTTTCAAACACCGTTTCTTCCCCGGGATAATTGCAAAGCAGGGTCAACAGTGCCACTTTGCCGGCCGCATTGGCCCGAGGCAGGGCTTCCAGCATGGCAGGAACGGCCTTTTCTTCCATATCGGCCAGGCTCTCCAGGGCATTATCCGCCAGTTCGTCTTCGCCGTCCTTGCGGCTCACCTGCAATTCCACATACATGGAAGCCGGGGCTGTGCTCTCAATTTCACGAAGCAGGGTCATGGCATTCATCACCGCTTCCCGGGGAGCACGCTCCTTCTGCAACAGCTGCATCAAGGCATCTTCCGCCGTCCTGCCCAATTCGGAAATGCGGTTCATCAGCATATCCGGCACGGGAATACGCTGCTTGATGTAATCCTCCATCCAGTTCACCAGCTGTTTGGGATTATCAAACTGTTCAAAGTATTCCCCAGGCTTGGCATTCGACAGCCAATTGGCCGGAGTATCCAGAAAGCGTTCATAGATTTCCGGCATGGCCGCTTCAATGGCATCGTAATTCTTATATTCCTTGCCATGTTCTTTCACATAAGCCATCATATAGCGTTCAAATTCTTTATCAAAATTGATGCACCGCATTGTTGATCAATCCTCCTGTGTAAGGTACAAAAAGCGTGCCAGCCGCCGCTGTGCCTGGCGCCTGCCGGGCAGGATGGACAGGGCCTGCTGCAGTTTTTCCTTCTGCCCCAGCCGCAAAAGCAGGTACAGGTATATTTCCGTCATAGCCCCGGGATCACGCTCATCCAGCTTTTTCTTTTCCCGGGTGCTGAGTTTTCGCCAAAGGGGAATCAGTACGGCATACACTTCTTCCGCTGCCTCTTCCTCCCGAAGGGCAAAGGCAAAGGTGTGCAGCAGCCTGTTCAGCGGGCCTCTTTTCTGCCCGGCACGGACAGCGGACGTCATCATACCCAGAATGGGCAAAAACATCATCCGGCTCACATAAGGCGCATTGGACTGGGGATGTTTGGCATACCACAGGCCACACACATCCTCCGGGTCAATATCCAGTACCGTCTGGAGCACCCGGGCCGCCTTATCCTGCCGGCCTAGCCGCATGAGGGACTGACATTTGAGCAGCAGCAAATCCGTGCTGCAGGGATGGGGTTTCAGTTTTTCTTCCGCAAGGGCCAGCGCTTCTTCCGCAAAGCCCATCTGCCATGCCATCAGGCAGAAGGATTCCACCTGATTCAGGGTATCGCTCATCCGGGCACACCGGGCCATACAATCCGCTGCCATCTGCCGCTTGCCCTGCTGCATATAGACCTGCGCCAATAAAAGCAAAGGCTGGGTCTGCCCCGGCATTTTTTCCACCGCATGCAGCACATACCTTTCCGCTTCCTGCGGCGTTTTTTGCAGCATGCCGTGGAGGATGGCCGCTTCGCCGGTTTTTCCCCGCTGCCAGGCTGCTTCAGCCCGTTCCCGGGCGCCTTTCACATCGCCTTTTTGCAGGCGTGTTCTGGCAAAATGGCTCATGGCCAGGCTGCGGGCCGTTCGCTTTTCCGGCTTCTGATAGCTCCAGGGATAGTTTTCCAAAACATCCTGGGCTTCATGCGCCAAAGCGCTGCCGGGAGCCATACGGATGCAGGCATCCAGCGCATTTTCCGCCAGCGCTTCCTCCTGCCGCTCCAGCGCACACATGCCCGTTTCAAAACACAAATCCGGGCTGATGCCGCTGGCTGCCGCCGCTTTCATCAGGTACCTTTCCGCTGCGCTGATGCAATGCATGCTGCGGTAAATGGCTGCCAGTTCCAGCGCCACATGACCGTCGCCTGTCTGCTCCAGGGCTTTTCGCATCATCAGCGCCGCATCGGTCATCCGGGAAGGTGTATAGGCTTTTCGGGCTTTCCGGGCCCAGTAAGCCGCCGGGCGTTCAAAGGGCACTACGCCCTTTTCGCCCTGCTTCATCGGGTAGCCCTTTCCAGAAGGGCCGTCAGGTCTTCTTTGGTAAACTGATGGGCCGTACGGCAGAAATGGCAGGTCAGTTCCGCACCGCCGTCTTCTTCGATCAGCTGGGTCAAATCCCGGCGGCCCATGGCAATGAGCGCCTTTTCCATCTTTTCCCGGCTGCAGTCGCACTGATAAGCCACCGGCTCTTTTTCCAGAATTTCAAGATCCATACCGTCAAACCATTTGGTGGCCAGATCCTCCAGCGGCTCTTCCGCCACTTCCCGGCTGATGGAAGTGAAGAACATGGCACGGATTTCCAATAGATCCAGCACTTCGTCCGGGCAGCCGGGCAGGGGCTGGATCAGGGCGCCGCCGGAAGAAAGGCATACGCCGTTATTCACAAGAGCGCCCAGCGCCACGATGGAGGGCTTCTGTTCGCTGGTGGTGTAATAGTGGGCAAAATCTTCGCCCAGCTCGCCGCTGACCAGCTGGCACTGGCCCACATAAGGTTCACGCAGCCCCAGGTCCTTGATCACCGTGAGCCTGCCTTCATTTCCAATATAGCCGCCCACATCCAGATGGCCGTCCTTTTTCAGGGGTAGTTCCACCTGAGGATTCTGGGGAGCAATCTTGATTTTAGTTCCATTGGCCACGCAGGTGATTTTCCCTGCCGGGCCGTTTCCGGCCACTGTGACGGTAACGGAATCATCCTCCCCCTTCATCATGCAGCCCAGCATGGCGGTGGCCGTCATCAGCCGGCCCATGGCCGCCAGGGCGGTATCGGAAGGCTGATGAATCTGGGCAGCCTTGCGGCTCATGGCGGTGGTGCGCATCAAAAGCACACGGGCCATACCGCCGCAGACCGTCATATGCAGAATTTCATCGGGCAGGTTCAAAAGCGCCAAATTTTCCATGAAAATCAAACCGTCCTTTAATTTTTCAGGCTGTGGAGGGGCGCGGGAATGCGGCCGCCACGGGCAATAAACGTTTCGGAAGAGAAGGGATGCACGTCAATAATGGGGGCCTGGCCAAGCAATCCGCCGAATTCCACTTCATCCCCCACCTTTTTACCGTAAGCCGGAATCAGGCGCACGGCGGTGGTCTTGTTGTTCACCATGCCGATGGCCGCTTCGTCTGCGATCACGGCAGAGATGGTAGCAGCCGTGGTATCCCCGGGCACGGCGATCATATCAAGACCCACGCTGCACACGCAGGTCATGGCTTCCAGTTTATCCAACGTCAGGGCGCCGCAGGCAGCAGCTTCGATCATGCCGATATCTTCGCTGACGGGAATGAAAGCACCGCTGAGGCCGCCCACATGGGAGGAAGCCATCACGCCGCCCTTTTTCACGGCGTCATTGAGCAGGGCAAGGGCCGCCGTGGTGCCATGGGTACCGCAGCGTTCCAGACCCATTTCTTCCAGAATATGAGCCACACTGTCGCCCACCGCCGGGGTGGGAGCCAGGGAAAGGTCCACAATGCCAAAGGGCACATTCAGCCGGGCAGAGGCTTCCCTTGCAACCAGCTGGCCCACACGGGTAATACGGAAAGCCGTGCGTTTGATCATTTCCGCCACTTCGTCAAACCGCTGGCCCTTCACATTTTCCAGTGCACGCTTCACAACGCCGGGGCCGCTGACGCCTACGCTCACTGCGCAGTCCCCTTCCCCGGGGCCGTGGAAGGCACCGGCCATAAAGGGGTTATCTTCCACCGCATTGCAGAAAACCACCAGCTTGGCGCAGCCCAGGCTATCCTTTTCCGCCGTGCGGATGGACAGATCCTTGATCATTTCGCCGCAGAGCTTCACCGCATCCATATTGATGCCGGCGCGGGTGGAGCCCACATTTACGGAAGAGCACATCACGTCCGTTTCGGACAGGGCTTCGGGGATGGAGCGGATGAGCCTTTCATCCGCCGCCGTCATGCCCTTTTGCACCAGGGCACTATAGCCGCCGATGAAATCCACACCCACGGTCTTGGCCGCTTTATCCAGCGCCCGGGCGATGACCACGGGGTTTTCAACGGCCCCGGTGATCAGGGAAATGGGCGTGACGGACACGCGCTTGTTCACAATGGGCACGCCAAAGTCCCGTTCAATTTCCCGGCCCACTTTCACCAGATTTTCGGCCTGCTTCGTGATGCGGTCATACACCCGCTGGGCCAACTTTTTTTCATCATCGCATACGCAGTTAAACAGGGAAATACCCATGGTGATGGTTCTTACGTCCAGTTTTTCCTGGTCGATCATCCGCAGGGTATCCAGAATTTCATGAGTTTGAAACATGGGTGTACCTCCGGCTCAAATCTGATGCATGGTTTCGAAAATTTCGCTCTTCTGGATGCGAATCTGCACGCCGATGGCATTGCCCAGCGCCGTCAGATCTTCCATCAACAGGGAAAAATCGCAATCGGCAATATCCACGATCATGATCATATTGAAATAACCGCCCAGAATGGTCTGAGAAATATCCAGAATATTGGAACCGCGTTCAAACAGTACATTGGACACTTTGGCAATAATGCCCCGCCGGTCCACGCCCAGTACAGATACAACAGCCTTGGATACATTAGCCATGAAAAGCTCCTTCCGCAGGAATCCATTCCTGCTTCTTACGTCTATTTGCAAGGGCAGCAATTGTATACCATTGCAATCATATAGTATAGCACAATACCCCGCTGAATTCAAGCAAAGCAAGGCTTTCTTCCCGAATAAAGTGCGTAAGAAAAACACCCGGAGAAACGATTTCTCCGGGCGCAATATTTTTTGTTTTATCAGCTGTGTTCCTTGGTGAACTTGATCAGTTCGTCCAGGGTGGTGAACGCCATGCCAACCACGGTATCGGCGCAGCCGTAATACATGGTGATGCGGCCGGTATCCTGGTCAACCAGCAATGCACAGGGGAACACCACGTTGGGCACATCGCCGGTGCATTCGTACAGGGTTTCCGGGCCCATCAGGTATTCATGGCTGCGGTAAAGCACCTTCCAGGGTTCATCCTTATCCAGGATGGCGGTGCTGATGCGGTACACAAAGCCGTTGCAGGTGGTGATCACGCCGTGGTAGATCATCAGCCACCCTTCGTCCGTTTCAATCGGCACCGGGCCGGGGCCGATCTTGGTGGACTGCCAGCCGCCCCAGGTGCCCATCATCCAGCGGTGATGGCCCCAGAATTCCAGGTCGTTGGACTGGCTGACGTAGATATCGCCAAAGGGGGTGTGGCCGTTATCGGAGGGACGGCTCATCATCATGTAGCGGCCATTGATCTTCCGGGGGAAGAGCACGCCGTTGCGGTTGAAGGGCAGGAAGGCATTTTCCAGCTGGGTGAAATGCACAAAATCCGTGGTGTAGGCCATACCGATGGTGGGGCCGTGGAAGCCGTTGCACCAGGTGACATACCACTTATCGTCCATGAACAGCACCCGGGGATCGTAGCGGTATTCGTAGGGCACCATTTCGCCCTTTTCGTTGTACATCACAATGGGGTCATTGCTGATTTCCCACTTCACGCCATCCTTGCTGTGGCCCACATACAGGTCCATATGGCCGGTGCGGTCATCGCAGCGGAACACGCCGGCAAATTCGCCCTTGTAGGGCACCACGGCGGAATTGAAGATGCTGTTGGCCCGGGGAATATCGTGACGACCGATGATGGGGTTTGCATCATAGCGCCAGATAGGAGAATTATCATTTTCGGGGCGGGGCTGCCAGGGAATGTTGGGCAGGGAGTAACCGTTTACGATCTTAGCCATGTTTTTTCTCCTTCAGTTTTTCTTGGTTGCAGGAAAACAGCATGCAGCCCATTTCCTTAAAATAGGCCATGCGGTCATAAATATCATCACAGGTCACGTCGAAATGCTGTGCAAGACAGGGAATGCACATGTATTCCTTTGTGCCCCGGTTGATGAGCTTTTTGGTCATGGCGGCTTCGTCTGCCGTAACAGGCCGGCCGCACATTTTGCACGCATCACACATGCTTCATCTTCGCCAGGAACACACGGCAGCCGTGGCCGGGCACTTCGGCGTTGTAATAATCTCGCTTCACGCCCAGGTTTTCACCGGTGAACACGTCCTTCAGTTCCAGACCCACGCCGCTCTTGTAGGGAATGCCCATATCGGCAAAGGTGCCGGTAACGGTGGCCGGATAATCCGCCAGGTTGAAGTAAGCCAGGGCGAATTCGTTATTGCTCATGTGCTTGATCATCACCAGGCCGCAATCGGGGAATTCACGCCAGCCCACCGTTTCGCCGTTTTCTTCGAAACCGGAGCAAATGACCCGGCCGCGGTAGGAAATATAGGGCGGACGGCATTCTTCGTCCTGATTGATGCGCAAAAGATCCTTATTCAGCACCAGCTTTTCGCAGAATTCGTTCATGTTACGCACATCGCCGCCCAGCATCAGCGGAGCGGAGAACATGCTCCACATGGCAAACTGGGTGCGGTAATCTTCATCCGTGCACTTCTGACCCAAGCCCACATTGCCCTTACCGTACATGCCCACCGTCAGCATGTCGATATCGTTGAAGCAGCCGGGGCCGGACATGCAGAAGTTTTCCATCTGGCTCTTGAAGATATTGGAGAAGGAGCGGAAATTATCGAAAATATCGCCGGTGGATCGATACATGCCCGCGCCCACGCTCTTCATCCACTTCCAGGGTTCGCCGCTTCCCCAGTTGCAGGCGGACAGAAGAATATCCCGGCCACTGGCCTTCAGGGCCATGCTCATAGTGGCATAGCGGTGACGGTTGTCCGCATTTTCGGGGAAATAGCAGAAGTCATACTTCAGGAAATCCACGCCCCATTCGGCAAACTGTTTGGCGTCTTCGTATTCATGGTCATAGCTGCTGGGGTAGCCGGCGCAGGTCATAACCCCGGCGCAGGAGTACATGCCGAACTTGAAGCCCAGGGAATGCACATAATCCGCCAGAGCTTTCATGCCATGGGGGAATTTCTGGGGATCGGGCACCAGACGGCCGTTTTCGTCTCTTTCCCGCAGGCTCCAGCAATCGTCAATCACAATATACTTGTAACCAGCTTCCAGATAACCTTTGTCTTTCATAATCCGGGCGGTTTCGCGAATCAGTTCATCGGAAATATTGGAGCCGAAAGTATTCCAGCTGTTCCATCCAAGAGGCGGCAGAGCAACGTGCATATATCTCATTTCCTTTCCTTTTTTTCTCATTATAGCGCATATTTATCTGTTAATCAAGATAAAAAATCCCTGTTCAGAAAATTTTCTTAACAGGGATTTAATCGCCGTTTAATCTATTTACTTTTCCAGCACACTACGGATGAAATCGGCGGACTTGCGCATATCCCGCATCTGATCAGCCGATCCGAAATGCTCCGCCGCAAAGCCGCCGGTATAGCCGTTTTGCAGCAAGGTTTCCATCATCCTGCGGATGGGAATCATGCCGCCGCCCACCGGCACGGGATACAATGCCGTACCGTCAAGGGCAATACAGGGGCTGCCGTCGTTCTTTTCCAATCCCCGATCCTTCAGGTGCACATCGGTGATGTAGGGTAAAAAGCGGGGCAACAGTTCCCAGGCATCTTCCCCGGCATAGGCAAAATTGCCGGTATCAAAAGCGCAGGTAAGATGGGGCACGGTGGACACAAAATCCAGCAGTTCTTCCCCGAAGCAGAACAGGGCCTGCTTGCCGTCAAAATCCTCCATGGACAATTGAATGCCGTTTTCCTTGGCCTCCTGTGCCATAAAAGCAACCGCTTTTTTTACCCGTTCCCGGCGGATACGATAGGCTTCACTGTTTCGGTCCATTTCCTCCGGCCGCAGGAAGGCTGCCACGGTGAGCATATTCCTGGTACCCGTCTTTTTCACCAGCGCCACCGTTTCCCGGGCCACCTGCTGATCGGCTTTAAAGCTGTCTTCCGTCAAGCCAAAGTCCGTGAAGGCATAAACGCTGTGCACTTCAAGGCCCGCTTCCCGCAAAGGCGCCATGGTGCCGTCAAAATCCTTTTTCAGGCGGTTCATATCCACATTCACGCCGGTATAGCCCATCTGCCGGGCTTTGCGGCAGGCATCCGTCACACCGATGCCCTGCTGGCTGGCCGCTTCCAGAATATGCTCATGAAAAACAGCTGCTCTTTCCATGGGAGTTCCCCTTTCGTTCATCCGTCAGTTATCCTGCCGTTCCGTCTTCATGCGCTGCACGGCGCGCCAGGCATAAAATGCAAAAGCACAAAGGGCCATCGCCACCCCAAGCCAGATGAGAATCAGGTGCACCGGCACGCCGATGGACGCAAACCACTCATGGAAGAAGCAGGCCACCAGAGACAGTACCACCACCACCTGAGCATACTTGCCCATTTTTTCGGAATAGACCACAATCTTCATCCGCAGCATCACAGCGCCGCCAATTACCATCAGCATTTCCTTCAGAAGCAGGATGGCCAGGGGCACCCAGGGCAGCACACCCGCAATCACCCAGGCCAGCATCATGCTGATCACCATCAGTTTATCCGCCAGCGGATCCATCAGCTTGCCAAAATCCGTAATCAGATTATATTTTCTTGCAATATAGCCATCCGCCAGATCCGTCAGCGATGCAATCACATACACCGCCAGTGCCCAATACCGGCCGCCTTCCGTAAAAAAAAGAATCCAGAATACCGGAATCAGCGCCATACGGATCATGGTCAGCACATTGGGAACATTCCATATCTTTTGTTCTTTGTTCATCGTATTCGCCTCCTGATAAGATACGACCTGCTTTCAGTATACCACTTCACCAGATATTTTTCAACACAAAAGCCTCCGCTTCATACAAGCTTTCGGCCGCTTCCTTCAGCAACGAAAGGCTGTTGTATATTTCAAATTCCTCCTCATATTCCAGGGCAATGCACAATGTGCGCAGATTTTCCTCAATCTTTTCCGTTCGCTGATGATCCACAAAGAAAGAAAAGGAATCGGCTTTCTGTTTCCAATCCGCTTCCAGGGATAAAAGCATCGTCCGCGCTTCCTCTTTCTTTCCGGCCCGGATTTTCTCTTCCGCCTCCCGGCAGCCCTGCATTAATTCCTCCGACGCCCGGCTGCAAGCGCCGTCTATGAACAGATATAAACCCAAAATCAGCAAAAAAGAAAGGGCTGCCACCAAAACCGACCTGACCATCAGGCTGCGCCTCCCGTTTTCAAAAGATGGGATATGGGCCGGTTCTGTGCCTGCACAAACAATTCTCCCTGCCCGTTCAGGCTGGCCAGCAACACCTGCTTCACCGAATGAATGCGCACACGATTCAGCTGCTGCATAAGCCAGATTTCATCATAGCCGCTCTCCTGCAGGTTCTTTTGCTGCACCTTTCCGTCCGCAATTAATAAGAAAGGCATTTTCAGCGGCTGCTGTTTCAATTTCAAATCATCGCAGACAACCGGCGCATACGCAGCCTTTGGAAACACACTGAGCTTGCCGTTGGTTTCCAGCATGGCGGTATGGATGCGGGATATATCCTCATACCCCTGTCCCCGCAGTTCCTCCATCAGATCCGTAATCGTATAGGCCATCCGTCTCATTTGCCGTCCGTCCACCACCCCATCCCGGATCACCACCCCGGGCACGCCATCCATCAGCCGCCTGAAGTTCCGGCTTTTGAGGGCCAGCGCCGTACACACTCCATGCAGCACCAGCAAGCCCAGAATGGGCACCAGGCCATGAAGCATGGGCGTTGATACATTTTCCATGGGCGCCGCCGCAATTTCCGCCACCATCAGGGCCAGCACCAGTTCATAAGGCTGCAACTGGCCCACCTGCCGCTTGCCCATCATCCGCATGGCAATGACAGAAAATACATACAGCAGCACCACCCGGAAAAATATTGTCATCATCATTCTCACCTCTCTTTGCAGTATTCCCATGACAAAAGTAAGGCATACCCATGGCAGGCGCTTGAAAAAGAAGGGAAAACAAGGTAAAATACAGAGTGTTAAGAGGAGGTAGATCACAATGTCTCAGCGGGCGCAAAAGCATTCTCAGGGGCATGAACTGATGAATATCGATGCCCTTTTTGCTTTTTTATATTGTACCCTGGCTTCCACCATCCTGACAGAATTACCCATTATCGGCGGTGCTATGTATCTGGCCACCCACTGCGCGGTAATGTTTTTTCATTCCCGGCGCAATCTGCGGCAGGGGATCATCAGCAAAGGCCTGCGCATAACAGGATTGGCGCTGGTGATTCTGGTCTCCCTTTTATCCCTGGCGCTGATGACCCTGTCCCCCATTTCCATTCAGTCCGCCAATTTCTGGTTTGAAACGGTACTGGTGCTGTTTGTAATCCTGCGGCAGGAGATCAGCCGCTACGGCCTGGAAAAAAGCGCACTGGAAAAACGAAAGACCAGCGCCATCCTGCTGCGGCTTTTCCTGGTGCAATGCCTGTTTTTGCCCCTGATCGCCCTGATGCTGTTCCTGTCCCCTATCAGCCGCAGCGCTGCCTGGGCTCTGCTCGGGGGCTATGCCATCAGCGGCCTGCTGGAGTGCTTGAGCCTGAACAAGGTGCGCTACACCCTGCGCGGCTATACGGATGACGAAAAAGACACCCTGCATAAGCTGTCCAAGGTGCATGCCTACCGCATTTACCAGAATATCGCCCTGATCATGACAGCCGCCATGCAGATCACCCTGGTCATTGTATACACCTATCTTGCCATCTCGGCGGAAACCATGATTGTCAGCCTGGGGCTTGGCATGCTGTGCACCTATGCCGCTTTCTTTTCCACGGATGCACTGCTGAAAAAACGTATCACCAAAACCCGGGACAAAAGCATCCTGATCTGCATCGGCCTGGCCGTATGGCTGGGCGGGCTATTCAATTTCATCGGCACCCTGGATCATCCCACCATCTGGCAGAGCGCCATTTCTCTGATTCTGTGTACCGTAGGCGCCACCGTATGCACCCGTTCCATGAGCCGCATGGAAGCCGATATGGAGCGGGTAGCCATCTTCGGTCTGGGCAAAAATCCCGGCTCCCTGCTGGGCGTGATCATGCATTTCAAGCTGGAATACGCCACCATTCTGGGCCAGCTGATTGCCTTGCTGGGGCTATTGCTGATTTCCGTCTTTTCCAGTGGTGCCTATCCTGCCGATTGGGGAACACTGTTCCAGTCCTTCAGCCCCCTGCTCACGCTGCCTGCGGTATGCCTGGTGATGGCAACACTGGTTTTCGCCCTGATGTTCCCCATGACCTGGGATCACATGGCCAAGCTGCGCCGCTATCTGGATCTGCAGGCTGAGGGCAAAGAAAACGTGCCGCTGAAAAACCAGCTGGAAGCCGTGGTGGTGAAAAAAAGCCTGAAACACTACGGCATCAAAGTGATTATTTTCATCCTGCGCCTGTTCTATCCCCACAAGGTGCTCGGCCGGGAAAATGTGCACCTGGATAAAGATATCCCCTGCATTTTCATCAGCAACCACGGCGAAATTTACGGTCCCGTAGCCAATGTGCTGTTCCTGCCCTATTCTTTCCGGCCCTGGACCATCTCCGAAATGATGGACCGGAAGGTGATCGCCGATAATGTATGCGACGGTTTCTTCGCCAATCAAAAGGTGCTGCCCAAAGGCCTTTTGCATTTTATCGTGGATAAGATTGCGGCGCCGTTCCTGGCCTGGGTGATGCGCTCGGTGGACAGTATTCCCGTATATCGGGAAAATCCCCGCAAGCTCATGCTCACCTTCCGCGAAACGGTGGCTGCCATGGAAGCCGGAGATAATATCCTCATCTTCCCGGAAAACTCCCTGAGCACAGATGACAAGCGCTACCAGAAAGAAGGGGTATCCGAATTCTTCACCGGCTTCACCATGGTGGCTCAGCTTTATTACAACCGCACCGGTAAAGTCCCTCAGTTCATTCCTCTCTATGCCAACAAAAAAAAGCGCACCATCACCTTCGGCAATGCCCTGCGCTATGATCCTGAAAATAACCCCAACGATGAAAAAGAGCGGATCTGCACCACCCTCCGGGATGAACTGAACCGGCTGGCTAAACTATAAAAAACAACATTGGCATTCTGTTTTTTGCAGAATGCCAAATTTTTTCAAAAAAAGGGTTGACAAACGGGATGAATGCTCGTATAATATGCCTTGCGGTTGAGAAATCCCGCGGTATTGGGGAATGGTGTAACGGCAGCACCTACGACTCTGACTCGTATTGTCAAGGTTCAAATCCTTGTTCCCCAGCCATTTTGCCTCCATTGTCTAGGGGCCTAGGACGCCGCCCTCTCAAGGCGGAAACATGGGTTCGAATCCCATTGGAGGTGCCACGAAAAAGATCGCTGGTCAGCAGGACCGAGGCGGTCTTTTTCGTTTTATCCCCTCTTTTGAAAGGAGTTTCCCATGAAAACCGAACATTCCTGCGGCGCCGTGGTTTATACCCGGCAAAACGGCATTCCTCTGTATGTGATCATCCAATCCAAGCAGGGCTTCTTCGGCTTCCCCAAAGGCCACATGGAAGGAACCGAAACGGAAGAGGAAACTGCCCTGCGGGAAATAAAAGAAGAAACGGGGCTTTCTGTGACCCTGCTGCCCATTTTCCGCACAGAAGATGAGCACCTGATCCCCTGGACACACAAAGAGCCGGTCATGAAACACATCATCTATTTTCTGGCAGAATATGAAAACCAATCCCCACAAGCCCAGGAAGAAGAACTTTCCTCCATCCGCCTGATGCCCTATGAAGAAGCCATGGCCGCCTTCCAGTTTGAATCCAGCCGTCACATCCTGACCGAAGCGCATCGGTTTCTGCAGCAAGAATAAACGTAAAACGCACCTGCCCACTGTTTTCTGCCGTGAACAGATGCGTTTTTCTTTTACGCTATAAAAGGCGCTTACCTCTTTTTCTTGGGCGCAGGAAGCTGGTCATACATCGCGTCAAACAATTCAGCCAAAAACTCCTTGCTGTCAACATTGTCAACCAGCAGCATTTCTTTTGCCCCTTCATAGGGCAATTCAAAGGCCGCCTCCGGCATAAGGGCAACTGCAGCCGGAACAGACTTTACAAGCAACCGGTCATCATAAATGCCGCCAACAATTTTGCTGCGGTAATAGAGGATGTATTCCCCCATCATTGCCCTGTACGCAATTTCTTCCAATCCGGACAGCTGTTCCAGCACAAAGTCCAGATATGCTTTGCTCGACGCCATCCTACACCTCACCGTTTTCAAACTTATCGTTTACTGCCATTCATTCCCTGATCCACCCGTGCTCGCCGTGGTAGATCATCTGCCTTGTCATGCCTCCGTCGATGCAGATGTTTTCCCCGTTGATGAATCCGGCTTTATCGGAGCAGAGGAACAATGCCATCTGGGCAATATCGTCCGTTACCCCCACCCGGCCGGATGGCTGCTGGTATGCATCCGGGCCAGACCAGGGCTGATCCTCCGTATCGATCCAGCCGGGAGAAATGCTGTTCACCCGGATTTTCCCGGCCAGGGATACCGCCATGGCGTGGGTCAGGGCTGCAATGCCACCCTTGGCCGCGGTGTAGCTTTCCGTCTGGGGCTGGCTCATGCGGTCCCGGGAAGAGGAAATATTCACAATGGCACTGCCTGCCGGCATATGATCCATCAACAATTTGGACAGGTAAAAAGGCGCCGTGACCCCCACCCGAAGCGCCGCTTCAAATTCCTCATAGGTGCAATCATCAATGCCCTTCATCCTGGGCGGCGCGTTGTTGATGAGGTAATCCGCATGGCCGTACTTTTCCAGCACATAGGCCGCAAAGGCTTCCAAATCTTCCTTCTTCCCGGCATCCCCCACAAAATAATCACCCTCTGTCACATCCATCACCGCCACATGGGCGCCGTTTTCTTGAAACCGCTGGGCAATGCGCTTGCCGATGCCATGATTGCCGCCGGTAATGACCACCACTTTATCCTGAAACATCTTTTCCTCCTTACGAAAAAAGGCAGCACAAAACTGCCTTTATTTTTTAGAACACAATATCCCCGGGACGGAAGCCTTCCGGTAATTCCTCTTCCGTGAGAAAACGGAAATTTTCATCCTCCAGCGTGGGCAGGAAGGCTGCAAAAGGAATCCGGTCAAATTCCATACCATAACTGCTCTGGCCAAACCAGCCGCCCTCCTGGGCTTTCAAATGCAGATCCCGTGTAAACTTGGTGCGGTTGCAGCAATCATGCACCACAATGGGCCAGTTTTCTTCCGCTGCCATGCGCATGAACCGCAGGGTCAAATGATGGCTCCAGATAGGCGAAACATAGCCGTGCCGGCTCATGTACATATTCTCTCCGGCGTAATTTTCAATGTTGTTGGCATTCAGGTGCAGTTCGGCGCAATTGATGAAATCCAGCCCGGTAGCCAGAATCTTTTCTTTCTTCTGCATGAAGGAATCATAGAATTCCGGGGTCATGGGGGTTTCAATGCCCACCTTTTTGATGTACTTCTTTGCAATCCCAATGGATTCGATCACCCGATCGGCACAGTTGGTGGCCCCCAGGTTAAACCGCAGTTCGTTGAGGCCATGTTCCCCCAGCGCTTTCAGGTTTTCTTCCGTGCAGAGGGTGCCGTTGGTGTACAGATGCTGATGCACCCCGGCATCACTGAAATGCTTCACCACGGGATAATACTTTTCAATTTCCATGAAGGGTTCCAGATACACATAGGCAATGCCGGTGGGCTTTTTCTGGATGGAAAGGAGCAGGGGAATATCCTCCGTACGGAATTTGCAGCCTCCGATTTCCCACATGTTTTCGCCGATGGGCGGCTGATCCTCCATTTCGCCATAGTTATAGCAGAATTTGCAGTTGATATTGCAGCGGTTGGTTTTGCGCACGGCACTCAAGCCCGTACCCAACAAACAGGATTTGCAGCCGCCGGGGAATTTTTCATCCGGTCCCACATAGAAAGTGCGCCCCTGCTGGCTCTTCAACCCGGGAATCTGCGCCATCAGGCGGCTGGTTTCCGCCTCCACCGCATCTTCTATCTGGGCGATCACCGCCCAGGCCAGTTCCATCTGCCGGGGGGACAGCATTTCTTCTTCCGGCAGCTGGGCGAAAAAGGAATACCACATGCGGGCATCCTGCTTGGAAATCTTCATCTTTTGTCTCCTTTTTTACATTGCATCCGGCAAATACCCAGCGGAGTTCAGCAATTCCGTCATCACTCGTCCCGCCAGTTCTTCATTGCCCGTACGGTCGGTATATGTAATCACCAGGGTGTTCACTCCATCGGGGCAATACTGCAACTGATACATGGTCATCCCCTGAGCCTGATACCGCACAAGCAAACAAGGGGTTCCGGAAAGGGTGTGCCATTCCTTCTGCATCTGCGCCTCCGTCACCTGCAGGGCAGATGCCGTCTGCCAGGCCCGTTCTTCATACATCTGTGCAACGCCGTTTATGTCCAGATAACTGCCGTTCTTTTCATGCACGCAGGAAAGCACACAATGGCCCTGTTCATAATAAAAATGCAGATTGCCGGCTTCGTCCTGCTGCATCATCCAGAAGGCGGGCACCCGGAACATAAAGGGTTCCATCACCCAGGTGCCAATGGGTACGGAGAATGCATCGGCTTTTTCCTGCAGGACAGCATCAAATGCTTCCGTTACGGAAGCCAGCTGGCTTTCCGCCTGATCCCGTTGCTGTGTCACTTCTCCCAGCTGCAGGGCAAGGCTGTCCCGTTCTCCCTTTGCGGCGCTCAGCTCCTCCGTCAGCGCTTGTTTATCATCACTGACCTGATCCAGCTGTTCCGCCAAATCGTTTTTTTCGCCTGTCACTTTTTCCAGCTGCACGGCCAATTCCGTCTTTTCGGCCGTTACTGTCTCCAGCTGCTCAGCCAAATCTTTCTTTTCGTTGGTTACCGTCTCCAGCTGGTTGTTGATGCTGTCCCTGCCAAGGGTCAGGGTTTCCACCGTAATTTTCAGTTCACCGTTTTCTTCCGTCAGCTTTTTCACCTGCGCCCGGGCATTATCCCGTTCCATGGTGACCGCACCGATTTCGGTTTTCAGATCATCCTTTTCCTTCTGCAGCGCCGTCACCTGCGCCTGGGCATTGCTCCGGCCTGATGCAGCGTGATCCAGCTGAGCCTGCGTCTCTTTCTTTTCTTCCGCCACAGCAGCCAGGGCAGTGAGCGCCACGTCCCGCTCGTTGGTCATGGCAGCAAGCGCTGTGCGGGCATCATCCCGCTCTTTGGTCGCCGCATCCAGCGCAGTCAAAGCCGCATCCCGTTCCGCCGTCATGCCTGCCAGCGCTTCCTGAGCAGCCTGCTTTTCTTCCGTCACCTGCTGCAATTGGGTCTGGGCAGCCTGCAGCTCGCCTTCCATTTCCGTCATAGCCCTGTCCTTTTGCTGCTGAATCTGCTGATAATGCTCATTCTCCAATAAAGCGGCATCCAGCGCCGCATCAGTATCGGACAGCTGCGCCTGAGCAGAAGCCAATGCCGTTTCTTTGCCGGTCAGGTCATTCTGCACCCGATCCCTTTCCTGCATCATGCTAAGGCCAAAGATCAATAAACACACCAGCACCATCCCTGCCAGAATGATACAGCCCACACGGAATGTTCTCTCTTTATTTTCCACGGTTCTCTCCCCTTCTTCTTGAGCAAAAGGAATTCCATGTAAAAAATATACCATTGCCTGCCCAGCCTGTCAAGAAAGCATTGCAGGAAAGCAAAAAAGGAAACGGATCTCCGCTTCCCTTTGCTTATCAGGCATTGAAGATATCTTTCATTTTGTCCAGAAAGCTCTTCTGCTTTTCGTATTCTTTTCCGGTGGTCACTTCTTCAAACTGACGCAGCAGTTCTTTCTGCTTATCATTCAGCTTCCGGGGCACTTCCACCCGCACACGCACCACCAGATCGCCGCGGTAGGCACTGCGCAATTGCTGCACACCCTGGTTTTTGATGCGGAATTCCACATCGTTCTGGGTGCCTTCAGGAATCTTCAGCTTGGTGGTTTTGCCGTCAATGGTGGGCACATCCACTTCCGCACCCAGAGCCGCCTGAGTGAAGGAAATGGGCAGTTCCAGGAACAGGTTTAGCCCGTCCCGCTTGAACAGCTTATGAGGACGCACGGACACCTGAATGTACAGATCGCCGCTGGGGCCGCCGTTGCGTCCGGGTTCACCCTGGCCCTGCATCACGATGGTCTGGCCGTTATCAATACCGGCCGGCACTTTCACCGTGGCCGTCCGCTTTCTGCGCACACGGCCGATGCCGCCGCAGCCGGGGCATTTTTCCTGGATCACCTTGCCCGTGCCGCCGCAG
>JAFSGG010000047.1 GCA_017434775.1 Clostridia bacterium | reverse complement strand
TTGCTCCGATTCCCAGGTTTCCACCGTCACCGTGTCTTCATACCCTTGTTCGATCAGCTGCTTCCACCAGGCGCAGGAATGGAAATAGGTCCATTCATCCCCGGCCCACTGGGTCATCAGGGCAGGGGGCTCCCCTTCTATTTCTTTTTTCAGACCCGGTACGGCGATCAGGGCGCAGCCGCCTTTTTTCATCAGGGGCATGATCTTTTCCTGGAAATAGCCCTTTTCCCGGGCAAAATAGTGGTATGCATCCACACTGAAAACAGCATCAAAAAATTCATCGGCAAAGGGCATCTGGGTAGCATCCCCGTGAATTGGAATGATTTTTTCTTCCATTCCCCACGCCCGGATCCGCTCCCAGTTTTCACTGGCAGTGACCCACAGATCCATGGCAAAAACCTGCTCCGCCATTGTATCCTGCGCAAGGTACAGAGACGTGATGCCCTTTCCGCAGCCCATATCCAGCACCCGGCCCCGAAGGGGTTTGCCGTTCATCTTCATCAGTTCATCCGCCAGCCGGATGCAGTTGGGGCCCATCATATATTCCTTTGTGAAATACTTTTCGTACTTTTTCATGTTGTTCTTCCTTTCTGTTGTCTATATTGCTTCTTTGATTCATTTTTCACACCGACATCCTTTCACCTCCATACGCAAATCACGCAGGGTACACTGCGTATGCCGGCAAAAGATAATATTCCTCCAAAAAAGCAAAGGAGGCTGATCCTTCTAAGGCATTCGCAGCACACCCAAACAGAAGCAAATTGCATTGCTTCTTTCCTTTGGTTGTTTCACTGCAGAATTACTTTACCTTAGAATTCTCAATCCTCCCCAAATTTTTGCTGCAATTATTATACCACAGCATACCATACCTGTCAACGAACCATACCGCCGCGCAAGCTGCCATGCCTTTCGCGAGGCTGCCTCAAGAAAGCGGCAGGACATCCGGAACGAACTGCTTCTCCCGGCTGATTTGTGCACAAAAAGGGGAGGGCTCCCCCTCCCCTGCAATGCCGGAAAAACAATGCTCCATCAGCAGCTCTCATTTTCATCCGAACAAACAAAAATTCTGAATTTCATTTCCCCTGCATGCTGCCCACCAGCATACCGGAAAGACCGCCGGCAGCCACGCCCATCAGCACATCCAGCACATAGGAAAACACCGTCATCTGCTGGCCGGAAAGCAGGCCGTACAATAAAAGCCCCACGCCCATGTACACCAGCCCGATTACCACCCCCCGGCGGATGGCGTTATCGCTGCCCGCCGGTACAGCCAGCTTCACGCCCAGAAAGACGGAAAGTACCTTGATGCCCTGATTGATAATGCGGATGAGGCCGTCTTCCATATCGGTCAGGCCAATGATCACCGCAAATACAATCACCAATACCACCGTGACCGCAACTGCCACGCCTGTTCCTTTCACCAGCCAGTTCACCGCACCCTGCCTTCTTTTCATTTTCCGAATGGCTTGCTGTGCCATAAAAAAGATCCCCTCCTTTGCTCATTCAATGGGTATGCAAAGAAGGGGGGGCATTATGCCTGTTTGTGCACATCGGCACCCAGCAGTTGTAATTTTCTCTCCAGGCCTTCATAGCCCCGCATCAGATGATCGGCCGGGTCATGAAGCAGGGTTTCCCCCTGGGCCGCAATGCCGGCCAGCATCATGGCGGCTGCCGCCCTGAGATCCGTGGATTGAAGGGTGGCTCCGGTCAGGGGCTTGCCGCCCTGCACCAGGGCCAATTGCCCTTCCACCCGGATGTGGGCGCCCATGCGCACCAGTTCCACCACATGCATGAAACGGTTTTCAAAAATGGTTTCCAGAAACACCGAAAGGCCATTGATCTGGGTGGTAACGGTCATCAGCACCGCCTGCATATCCGTTGGAAAGCCGGGATACGAAAGGGTGCGCACTTCCATGGGCCGTTTGGCCTTGCCCCTCAGGCGCAGGCCTTTTGCGTCTTCCTGAAAGATTACGCCGGATTCTGCCAGCTTGAACATCAGCGCCCGCATGTGATCGCTGCGTGCATTTTGCAAAAGCACGCTGCCCTCCGTCATGGCCGCAGCACAGGCCAGGGTTCCGGCCTCAATCCTGTCCGGAATGGGGGTATACTCCGCCCCGTGCAGCATCTCCACGCCCTCCACCATCAGGTTATTGGTACCGATACCGGCAATGCGCGCGCCCATCGCCGTCAGAAAATGGCACAGGTCCGCAATTTCCGGCTCCTTGGCCGCGTTTTCAATGCGGGTCATGCCCTTGGCCAGGGTAGCCGCCATCACCAAATTTTCCGTGGCCCCCACCGACGGGAAATCCAGGTAAATATTCGCCCCCTGCAATTTGCCCGATACCCGGATCTGGCCACCCTCCATTTCCACCCGGGCGCCCAATTTCTGCAAGCCTTTCAGATGCAGATCTATGGGCCGCTGGCCGATGGCACAACCACCCGGCATGGAGCATACGCATTCCCCGTTTCTGGCCAGCAAGGGCCCCATCACCAGTACGCTGGCCCGCATGGAGCGCATCCGTTCATCCGCTGTTGGATTTTGCACCGCAGCCGCACGGATCACCGCTGCATCCTGCTGGCGCGCGGTTTTTGCTCCGCAGCTTTCCAAGAGTTCCTCCATGTGCCGCACGTCCGTAAGTTCCGGCATGCGCCGTATCACACATTCTTCCCCGGTTAAGAGTGCTGCCGCCATGATGGGCAGCACCGCGTTTTTGGCCGTCCCGATCCACACTTCCCCGGAAAGCCGGGGAGAATGGCACATTCTGTAATCCGCCATTACCATCGCACCTCCCTGCATGTCTCGCAGAAAGTGTGTCCTGCAGGCTATGGAACTTTTCTTTGGAAAAGGAAGCCGAAAGCCGCTTCCAGCCGGAATTTTTCAGTATAGCCCGGTGCATTTCCCTACCCGCCGTTCTTTCCATTGAAGAAATTCGCAGCCGAAAAACCATGGTAAAAATACCGGCTTTGTGCTATACTGTTTTCAGAAAACAAAGATGAAAGGAAAGGGCTATGGATCAGTTTATTCTCCGTTCCGAATTTGCCCCCACCGGCGATCAGCCACAGGCCATTGATCAATTGGTGGAAGGCTTCCAAAATGGCATGCCCTGCCAGACGCTGCTGGGCGTCACCGGTTCCGGCAAAACCTTTACCATGGCCAATGTGATTGCCAGGCTCAATCGTCCCACGCTGGTCATTGCCCATAATAAAACCCTGGCTGCCCAGCTCTGCGCTGAATTCAAGGCGTTCTTTCCGGACAGCGCCGTGGAATATTTTGTCTCCTATTACGATTATTATCAGCCGGAAGCCTACATTGCTTCCGCTGATACCTATATTGAAAAAGACGCTTCCATCAATGAAGAAATTGACAGGCTTCGCCATTCCGCCACGGCAGCCCTGCGGGAACGCCGGGACGTGATTATTGTTTCCTCCGTCAGCTGCATCTATTCCATGGGGGATCCTTCCGAATACGAAGGACAGATGATTTCCCTGCGCCCGGGCATGCAGATGGACATGAACGATCTTTTACATAAGCTGGTGGAAATCCAATACGAACGCAATGATTATGCCTTTGACCGGGGCAATTTCCGGGTGCGGGGCGATGTGGTGGAAATCATCCCGGCCGGGCAGAAGGAAAACGGCATCCGGGTGGAATTTTTCGGCGACGAAATTGACCGCATCAGCGAGTTTTCCGTCATCGACGGGCATACCCTCCACACCGTGCAGCACACCGCCATCTACCCCGCCACCCACTACGCCACCTCCATGGAAAACAGGGAAGAAAACCTGCAGTGCATCGAACGGGATATGGCCCTTCGCATTGAAGAATTTGAAAAAGAAGGAAAACTATTGGAAGCCCAGCGCATCGGCCAGCGCACCCGCTACGATATTGAAATGCTCCGTGAAATCGGCATGTGCAACGGCATTGAAAACTACAGCCGCTATTTTGACGGCAGAAAACCCGGGGATCCCCCCTTCTGCCTGCTGGATTATTTCCCGGACGATTTCCTTCTGATGATCGACGAAAGCCACGTGACCGTGCCCCAGATCCGCGCCATGTATGCCGGCGACCGGGCCCGGAAGGAGGCTTTGGTGGAATACGGTTTCCGCCTGCCCTCTGCTTTTGATAACCGACCCCTGCGCTTTGAAGAATTCCTGGAGCGCATCCATCAGACCCTCTTCGTTTCCGCCACCCCGGCCCCCTGGGAAGTGGAGCGTTCCTCCCGGATCGTGGAGCAGATCATCCGCCCCACGGGCCTGTTGGATCCCCGAATCATTGTCCGTCCGGCTACCGGTCAGGTGGATGATCTGGTGGGCGAATTGCATAAAGTCATCGAAAAGGGCGAAAGGGTGTTGGTTACCACCCTCACCAAGCGCATGGCTGAACAGCTCACCGATTATCTGGACGAGCTGGGCATCCGGGTGCGCTACCTGCACTCCGATATCCAGACCATGGAACGCACCAAACTGATACGGGAACTGCGCATGGGGGAATACGACGTGCTGGTGGGCATCAATCTGCTCCGTGAAGGGCTGGATTTGCCGGAAGTGTCCCTGGTAGCCATTCTGGATGCGGACAAGGAAGGGTTCCTGCGCTCCGAAACCAGCCTGGTGCAGACCATCGGCCGTGCGGCAAGAAACGCCGAAGGGCGCGTCATCATGTACGCCGATACCCCCACCCAATCCATGATGAACGCCATCAACGAAACCAACCGCCGCCGGGCCATTCAGGAAGCTTATAACGAAGCCCACGGCATCACCCCCGAAACCATCAAAACCGCCGTCCGGGCACTCCTTGAAATCACCGATAAAGCCAGCGCCGAAATTGCCCCCACCATGGCCGACGACGAAAAGGATGCATGGATCAAGCAGCTGGAAGAACAGATGCTCACCGCTGCCACCGCCCTGGATTTCGAAAAAGCCGCCAAGCTGCGGGATCAGCTCTTTGCCATCCGGGGCGATACCCCCATCAACAAGCATCAGCCCACCCGGCGCCGCCGCCCCTCCGTACGCAAACCGGAGCATTGAGGGGAAACGAAAAAAACGGAATAATATGCGAGAGGATGCTTTTGCGTCAAAAGCACCCTCTCGCGCTCTCCCGAAAACCGATAGGGAATATTTCCTGAAGAAAATTTATCTCTGCTTTCCCCTGATACTTGATAAGAAACCGCTTAAGACCACATACCACTTTTTTCAAGACAAACCACAATTCTGAATTCTTCATTCTTCATTCTGAATTCAACGAAAGGCCACACCATGGAACAATGCACATTATGCCCTCGCCGCTGCCGGGTAAACCGCTCGGAGAAGCTCGGCTTCTGCGGCATGGGCGTCCAGCCCAAGCTTGCCCGGGCCGCCCTGCATTTCTGGGAAGAGCCCTGCATTTCCGGCACGAAAGGCAGCGGTGCCCTCTTCTTTTCCGGCTGCACGCTCCGCTGCGCCTATTGCCAGAACCACAGCCTCAGCCACGAAGGCCACGGCAAGGAAATTTCCGTGCAGCGGCTTGCCGAAATTTTCCGATCCCTCTACGAACAGGGAGCCCATAACCTGAACTTCGTCACCGCCACGCCCTTTGTGCCGCAGGTTTTGGAAGCGCTGGAGATTTACAGGCCGCCCATTCCCATCGTGTGGAACTGCAGCGGCTACGAATCCATGGAAACGCTGAAAATGCTGGAGGGCGTGGTGGATATTTACCTGCCGGACATGAAGCATGTTTCCTCCCGCCTTTCCGCCCTGTGCGCCAAAGCGCCGGATTATTTTGACGTTGCTTCTGCCGCCCTTATCGAAATGTGCCGCCAGACAGGCACGCCCCGGTATGACGAAAACGGCATGCTGCAAAAAGGCACCCTCATCCGCCATCTGCTGCTGCCCGGCTGCACCAAAGATTCCATGCAGGTATTGAATTTCATTGCGGAACAGCTGCCCGGCGGCACCCCGGTTTCCCTCATGCGCCAGTATACGCCCCAGCCCTTCTGTCTGATAAAAGGGCTGGATCGTCCGGTGACGGATCAGGAATACAGGCGGGTACTGGATCATTTCCAACAGCTGCAACTGACCGGCTACACCCAGGAAAAAGCATCCAGCGATACCGCCTATACGCCGCTGTTTGATTTTACCGGCGTGTAAAAGCATTATTTACCGAAAAAATGTGAAAAATATGCCCGTTCTGTCCTGTTCATTCATGATGTGTTCAAAATTTCTTCATAATTATTGTTTACAATACAATTGACCCCACTAAGGGGCGTTACATTCCCGGTTTAACCGGTTAAGGAGGCTTCTTCTATGAAAAGCAAAAAATGGACGAAAAGCCTGCTGGCCGTTCTTCTCGCAACGGTCATGCTCGGCTGCACGCTGATTTCTGCCGCTGCGGATCCCATTCCTGCTGCCGAAATTGACGCCATCATCAACACAACCACCAACCCTGCCGACGTGACCAGCCCCTTCATCAGCGTAGCCAATCAGGTGCGCAACAGCGTGGTGGGCGTGAATAATTACGGCACCACTTCCTCCTACGGCTTTGGCTACGGCTATCCCCGCTCTTCCCGGGAAACACTGGCCGGCACAGGCAGCGGCGTGGTCATCACCAATTACGGCCATGTGCTCACCAATTTCCATGTGATTGAAGATTCCACCCGGGTCACTGTCACCATCGCCAATGACGAAAGCGAACACGAGGCCAAAGTGGTGGGCTACGATTCCGACCTGGATATTGCCATCCTCCATGTGCCCGGGCTGAACCTGCCCGCCGTTCCCCTGGGGGACAGCGATCAATTGCAGGTAGGCGAATGGGCCATCGTGATCGGCAATCCCCTGGGCGAAGAATTTGCCCGCACCCTCACCGTGGGCGTGGTTTCCGCCCTGGACCGGGAAGTGACCGATACCATCTATGACCGCTATGGCCGCCGCACCTCCATCACCAATACCATGATCCAGGTGGACGCTGCCATCAATTCCGGCAACTCCGGCGGCGGCATGTTCAATGTGCTGGGCCAGCTGCAGGGCATTCCTTCCCGCAAATATTCCGCCAGCGGCTATTTGACCACTACCACCATCGACAATATCGGCATGTGCATTCCCATCAATGTAGCCAAACCCCTCATTGAAAAAGTGCTGCAGGAATATAACGACGATGAATCCGCCAGAAAAGCAGCCAACAATAACGAAAATATCGAAAATCCCCTGCAGGGAAAGCCGCGCCTTGGCGTTACGGTGTCTTCCATCATTTCCTCCCAAGCCCGTGGGCTGCTGCCGGCAGGTGCTCTGGTGCGTACCGTGGATGAAGGCTCTCCTGCTGCCCAGGGGGGCGTGAAGCCCGGTGATATCATCGTAGAAGTGAACGGCGTCATCACCGCTTCCAGCGATGCCGTCATTGCCCAGGTCCAGGGCCACAATGAAGGCGATACCCTGAAGCTGAAAGTGTACCGGGATCAGGGCGTGGCGGACCAGATCAATAGCGCCACCATCGATCTGACCAAAGTGGGCGACGGCGAATACATCGAACTCACCGTCATCCTGCGTGTGGTGGATGATCGTTCCCTGTAATCGCTTCTCCTGTTTCCATCAGCACCCTTCGGGGTGCTTTTTTTGCAGCAAAAAAGCGTACGGTTCCATTACCGTACGCTTTTGCATCTTTCTTATTTCTGAATTTCCCGGATGAACCCGAGCACTTTTGGCGTCCCATCCGCCGGCGGCGCTTCTTCCAGATGGCGGATCAGGGTATCCTTTTGTTCCATCAGGTTTTCAATGGCATCGGCCAGTGTTTCAGCGGTCATATTTTCCTGGGGCAGCACATGGCACAAGCCCCGCTTTTCATAGCTGGCTGCGTTGAGGATCTGGTCCCCCCGGCTGGCCCCCTTGGGATAAGGCACCAGCAGCATGGGCTTTTTCAATGCCTGGAATTCACACAGGGCATTGCTGCCGGCCCGGGACAATACATAATCCGCACAGGCGAAAATATGGGGCAGTTCCTGGCTGATAAACTCAAATTGCTTATAGCCCGGAAGGGTCTGCAGGCTTTCGTCCAGATTGCCTTTGCCGGTAATGTGCACCACATCCATTTTTTCCAGCAGCCTGGGCAGCGCTTCCCGCAGGGCTTTGTTCACGCTCTGTGCCCCCAGGCTGCCGCCCATCATCATCAGCACCGGTTTTTCCCCGGTAAAGTCGCACAGACGCATCCCTTCTTCCCGGCTGCCGGAAAACAGCTCCGGCCGCAGGGGTGTGCCGGTGAATACGCCTTTCTTCCCCAGCGCATCCGCACATTCCGGAAAAGTAGTGGCCACTTTCTTGGCAAATTTGGAAGCAATTTTATTGGCAAGGCCGGGGGTCAGGTCACTCTCATGGCAGAGCACCGGCACCCGATGCAGCCAGGCGCCGATCACCACCGGTACGGATACAAAGCCGCCCTTGGAAAAGCACACGTCCGGCTTCAGCTTGCCCATCAGCCGGGCAGATTGAAACGCCCCGGCAATGACCCGGAAAGGATCGGTAAAATTTTTCCAATCGAAATAACGGCGCAGTTTGCCGCTCTTGACGGCATGATAGGTTACCCCCTCCAGAGAACTGATCATCTGGTTTTCAATGCCATTCTGGGTGCCGATATAATGCACCTCATATCCCTCTTCCAGCAGATGAGGCAAAATCGCCAGATGGGGGGTCACATGCCCTGCAGTACCGCCGCCGGTTAAAACAATGCGCTTCACGTTTCGTTCGCGCCTCCTTCATTCATCTTCTCTTCCATTATAGCACATTTCCCGTCCGCTATTCAACCGTTTTTCCCTTTGGGGAAGGAGAAAGCACGCTGCTTCGTTACTATATTGAAAGTGCTTTTTCCCTCTGGTACTTTTGGCCGAATCATGGTATACTGTAGTGTATCCCTTCGGTGATCAACCTGTATTGAAGGAGTTGCCCGTGAAGTATTTGCGTCGATTCATCTGGTATGCAGCGTCCCGGCTGCTGATCATTCTGATCGTGCTGGGGCTTCTTACCACTGCCTTTTATTTCGCCATGAATTCCACCAACATCTATATCATTCTCAAGGATGGCATGGCCAGGCGTGCCCAGGTGGTGCTGACGGATTCGGGGGACGATCTTTCCGTATACTTCTCCCCTGCCTATCTGGCCCGGGATCATCTGCTGATGGATGTGAAAAACGGTTCCTCCATTTATCAGAATTATTATGACATCACCGGTATTGATCACCGCATCCAGCTGGATGCCTTCTGGTGCTGGCCCTGGGATGAAACGGCCACTGCCACCATCACCGAAACCATCCCCGGCATTGACGGCAAGCTGAAATCCACCGCCAAAGAAGCTGCCGCTGTTTTGAACCTGCCCCAGACCCCGCGCTGGGAAACCGCACGCTACGTAGTCACCCTGACCAAGGAAAACAACCAATGGCGCATCAAGGACCTGACACGTATACAATAGTCATCACAAAGGAGCCGTTATGCACCTCGCTTTAGCCCCCATGGCCGGGATCACCGATCAGGTTTTCCGCGGCCTGTGCTTTGAAATGGGCTGTAATCTGGCCACCACCGAAATGGTATCCGCCCAGGGCTACCTCACCGCCCCGGCAGACCGAAACGCCTATCGCTTCCTGCTGGCCCGGCAGGCAAGTGAAGGCCCCCTGGCTGTGCAGATTTTCGGTTCGGATCCTGTCCACATGGAAAACGCCGCTGCGAGACTGTCTCAGCTGGGGCTTTTTTCTGCCGTCGATATCAATATGGGCTGCCCAGCCCAGAAGGTAGTGGGGGGACAAAGCGGCAGCGCCCTGATGAAGGATATTCCGCTGGCGGCGGAAATTGTTCGCCGGTGTGTGAAAGCCTCTTCCCTGCCGGTCACCGTCAAAATGCGCATCGGCTGGGATGAAAATTCCATCAACGCCGTAGAATTTGCCAAAGCCGTCACCGATGCCGGCGCCACGGCGCTCACCGTTCATGGCCGCACCCGCAAACAGCAGTATTCCGGCAAAGCCAACTGGGAAGAGATTGGCAAAGTGCGGCAAGCCGTTTCCGTGCCCGTTACCGCCAACGGCGATATCTGGGATGCCGCATCCGCCCTGGAATGCGCCCGGATCACCGGCTGCGATTCCCTGGCCATGGGCAGAGGCGCCCTTGGCAATCCCTGGCTGTTTCAGGAAATCAAGGCCGCCTTTGAAGGAACGGAATGGCACAAACCGCCCTTTGAAGACATCATGAAAACTGCCCTGCGCCATAGCCGGGAAATGATTGCATGGAAAGGCGAAAAGAGCGGCATGCTGGAAATGCGCAAGCATCTGGGCTGGTATGTGACAGGCCAGCGGGGCGTGGCCAAACTGCGTACCCGGCTGAACCTGGCCACCTCTCTTTCACAAGTGGAAGACCTGCTTTCCACCCTTTTGCAAAAGAATCCGGAAGAATAAGAAAAATTAACACTTTTGTGATGGAAAACGCTGTTTTTCCGCCACAAAAAAGGGAAAAAGATATTGACAAAGCCGTCGAATAAATTGTATAATAGCAGACGGTCATGATTGGAGGGTTGTGCATGCTGCTGGATGTTTCCCGGGCGTTGCATGCCCCGGGCGAGGAAATTCCTTTCGCCCATAATGACTGCATCCCCCCGCAGGATATCTTCGGCGAAGAAATTACCTTCACCGACGTGCTCCTGAAAGGGCATTTTTCCATGCTGGGTGAGAGCCTGCATATCACAGGCCTTTTCACAACGGTGGCTCACGGCCAGTGCGCCGGGTGTTTAAAGCCCGTGGCATTGCCCCTGGAAGTGGAGTTCGACGAGATCTTCACCCGGGTGGGCCGTTATCCCCAGCAAACGGAAGAAACCCTGAACGAAGAGGATGACGAGCGCCTTGAATTTGAAGGTTCTAAGGTGGACTTGGCCCACCTGGCGCTTACCCTGGCTGTGCTGGAATTGCCCATGCGCTTCACCTGCGGTGAAGATTGCGAGGCACTCAGTGGAATGCAGCCGGATGACCAAACTACGCATGCTTGCCAGAAGGACATGCCCGACCAGCATCCTTTTTCGGCATTGCAGCAATTGCTGACAAAGGATCAGGAGGTGTAATTATGGCTCTGCCCAAAGGAAAAGTATCCAAGGCTCGTGGCCGTAGCCGTCGTGCCAACTGGAAGCTGCAGCTTCCTGCTATCGTGGAATGCTCCCAGTGCCACAAGATGAAGCTGGCCCATCGCGTCTGCAAGAATTGCGGTTACTACGATGGCAAGCAGGTCATCACTGTTGACGAAGAAAAGAACGCGTAAGTGTTCATCAACGGCAAAACCGTTGCCGCTATCCTGAAGGGGAATTGCTCCCCTTCAGGCTTTCTTCATAGGTCCCCATGAACGGGAGGAGTATGCTTTTTATCCCCCTCAGAGAGAGCGGTTCACCGGCTGAAAGACCGCTTGGGAAGGAAAAGGCAGAAAGTCGCCCGGGAGGGCTGCGGATGAACCAAAGTAGTCCGCACGTGTGGCGTACGTTACAGCGCAATGAGGCGATGAAGTTTCTTCATCGTGAAATAAGGTGGTACCACGGGGTCGCTCCGTCCTTTGAGGATGGGCGGCTTTTGTTGTATTTATTCAGTAATTTAAGTGTCAGGAGGGAATATCCATGTCTGAATTCAATATGGAAAAAACCTATAACCCCCAGGCCATCGAAAAAGAAACCTACGAAAAATGGGAATCTTCCGGTGCCTTTACCCCGAAAATCGATAAGAGCAAAAAGCCCTTCACCATTGTGATGCCGCCCCCCAATGTTACCGGCCAGCTGCACATGGGCCATGCCATGGACGGTGTTTTGCAGGATTCCCTCATCCGCTATCACCGCATGAAGGGCGATCCCACCCTCTGGCTTCCCGGCACGGACCATGCCTCCATTGCCACGGAAGTGAAGGTGGTGGAAAAGCTGCGGGCCGAGGGCCTCACCAAGGAAATGCTGGGCCGGGAAGGCTTCCTGGAACACGCCTGGGCCTGGAAAAATGAATACGGCGGACGCATCACCCGTCAGCTGCGCCGCATGGGCGCTTCCTGCGACTGGAGCCGTGAACGCTTCACCATGGACGAAGGCTGCTCCAAGGCCGTGCGCGAAGTGTTTGTGCGCCTGTATGAAAAGGGCCTCATCTATCAGGGCAACCGGCTCATCAACTGGTGCCCCTGCTGCAATACCTCCATTTCCGATGCCGAAGTGGAATACGAAGAAAAGGACGGCAATTTCTGGCACATCCTCTACCCCGTGAAGGAAACCGGCGAAATGCTGGAATTGGCCACCACCCGTCCCGAAACCATGCTGGGCGATACCGCCGTGGCCATCAACCCGGAAGACCCCCGGTATGCTCATCTGCACGGCTGCCATGTGATCCTGCCCCTCATCAATAAAGAAATTCCCATCGTCTGCGACGAGCATGCCGATATGGAAAAGGGCACCGGCGTGGTGAAGATTACCCCTGCCCACGACCCCAACGACTATGAAGTAGGCCAGCGCCATAATCTGGACATCATGCGCGTGTTCACCTATGACGGCCATATGACCGGCGCAGCCGACAAGGCCGCTGCCGACGCCCTCTTTGCCGAAGGCAAGGCCAGCGTCAATGAACCCCACGTGCTGGACTGCGGCAAGTACGCCGGCATGACCACCAAGGATGCCCGCAAGGCCATCGTGGACGATCTGACGGCCCTTGGCCTGCTGAAAGAAATTGAACCCCTCAAGCACGAAGTGGGCACCTGCTACCGCTGCCACACCGTCATCGAGCCCATGGTTTCCAAGCAGTGGTTCGTGAAGATGGAACCCCTGGCCAAGCCCGCCATCGAATGCGTGGAAAAGGGCGAAACCCGCTTCCTGCCCGATCGTTTCGGCAGGGCTTACATGAACTGGATGCGCAACACCCGGGACTGGTGCATTTCCCGTCAGCTGTGGTGGGGCCACCGCATCCCTGCCTGGTACTGTGAAGATTGCGGCCGTGTGATCGTCTCCATGGACGACCCCACCCACTGCGACAAGTGCGGCAGCGCCCATATTCACCAGGATGAAGACGTGCTGGATACCTGGTTCTCCTCTGCCCTGTGGCCTTTCTCCACATTGGGTTGGCCGGAACAGACGGAAGACCTGTCCTACTTCTTCCCCACCAACACCCTGGTCACCGGTTATGACATCATCGGTTTCTGGGTTTCCCGCATGATCTTCTCTTCTCTGGAGAACATGGGCCAGGTGCCCTTTGACACCGTGGTCATCCACGGCCTGGTGCGCGACGCCCTGGGCCGGAAGATGTCAAAGTCCCTTGGCAACGGCGTGGATCCTCTGGAAATCATTGACCAGTACGGCGCCGACGCCCTGCGCTTCTCCCTGGTGATGGGCATCAGCCCCGGCAACGACACCCGCTTCTCCACCGAAAAGGTGGAAATGGCCCGGAACTTTGCCAACAAAGTCTGGAACGCCAGCCGCTTCGTTTTGATGAACCTGGACGGCGAAGAAACCCTGGAAGGAAAGCAACTGCTGCTGCCCGATCAGTGGATCCTCTCCAAGTACAACGAAGCCGTGGCTCAGATTTCTGCTTACTTTGAAGATGCGGATTACGGCCTGGCCGCCCAGAAGATTTACGACTTCATCTGGAGCGAATTCTGCGATTGGTACATCGAACTGGCCAAGGGCGGCCTGCTGGGCGACGATCTGGAACGCAAAGCTGCCGTCCGCGCCGTGCTGCAGTATGTGCTCAGCGGTCTTTTGCGCCTGCTGCATCCCTTCATGCCCTTCCTGACGGAAGAAGTGTACAAGAACCTGCCCGGTAAACAGGATGCTTCCTGCATGCTGGCCGATTGGCCGCTGGTGAACGAAGCCTATACCTTCGCCGCCGAAAGCGCCCGGATGGAAGGCATCATGGAAATGATCCGCGCCATCCGCAACATCCGCGCCAACATGAACGTGCAGCCCTCCATGCGTGCCCGCCTGATGGTGAAGGCCAACGAAGGCTGGCAGGATGCCATTCAGGGCGCCGAAGTGTATTTCAACCGTATGGCTGGTGTTTCCGCCGTGGAAATGCTCGCCGCCGATCAGAAGATCGAAGAAAAGACCGTCAGCGCCGTCTGCCAGACCGGTGAATTCTTCATTCCGCTGGGCGAACTGGTGGACTTTGCCAAGGAAAAGGCCCGCCTCACCAAGGAACGCAATAACGTGGCCAACGAAATTGCCCGGGCGGAAGGCAAGCTGAATAATCCCGGCTTCCTCAGCAAGGCTCCTGCCAATCTGGTGGCCGCCGAAAAGGAAAAACTGGAAAAGAATAAGCAAATGCTCATTTCCCTGGATGCACGAATTGCTGAATTGGGATAAGGTGAGTTTATCTGGGGGAACCGTTCTTTGAAGCCAAAGAACGGTTCCCCCAGACCCCCTCCAAGAAAGCACAGCCGGAAAATATCAAATATTATCTGAAAAACTGCGTTTCCGTGCTTCGTTAAATTTGGGAGGTATGCAGATGATCAAAGCCGTTATCTTTGACCTGTATGAAACCCTGATCACCGAATGGGTGAGCCACAAGTATCTGTCCTCCCAATGCGCCCGGGATCTGGACATCGATCCTCCTCTGTTCCGGGAAATATGGAACAGCCGGCACCGGGATATGGATACCGGCCACCTTTCCTATCGTCAGGTGCTTTCGCAAATCCTGACAGCCGCCGGAAAAACGCCGGATGATGCTTTGATGGATGCCTGTGAAGAAAAGCGAATCACCGGCAAAAACGATTGTTTTGCTGCCATCGATGAAAATATTTTGCAAATGCTCTCTGCCCTGAAGCAGCAGGGGCTGAAGCTTTGCCTTTGCAGCAACTGCTCCGCCGACGAAGTGGAAGGCCTTCTCTCTTCTTCCTTTCACCCTCTCTTTGATGCCGTCATTTTGTCCTATCAGGTGGGTTTAGCGAAACCTGACAGGCAAATTTATCTCCATTGTGCCGAAACACTTTCCGTATTGCCGGAAGAATGCCTGTTCGTGGGCGACGGTGGCAGCCGGGAGCTGTACGGCGCCAAAGAAGCCGGCATGCATCCCTTGCGTGCCCTGTGGTTCCCGGAAAAGTATCACACAGAAATCGCAGCCATGCCCTTTCCTGCCGCTCATACGCCTCAGGACGTGCTGGCCCATCTCAACTCCCTTTAACCTCGCCTTTCCCTTGCCTTCTGGCAAGACTACATAACTCCCCTGTGCCGGGCGGCGCAGCCGCTGCCGGATGCGAAGCAGACGGGGAAAGAAGCGAAAAGATCAAAAGAGAAAGCTTGCTTTCGTCTTTGAGCTTTTTGATTCTTTTAAGAGGCACAGCATACCTTTATCCCACCCAACAGCGACACACAACTTTTTCCTTTCCCCTCCCCCATCTTTCGCAGGAAGGGTCCAGGGGCCATGCTCCTGGTTCGGGGGCATGGGGGCTGAATAAGCCCCCAATACATCACCCACACAAATCAAAGGAGATCACACCATGGAATTTCATCACGTGCCGGTTTTGCTGAAGGAAGTACTGGAATATCTGGATCCTCAGCCCGGCGAAACCTATGCCGACGGCACTTTGGGCGGCGGCGGCCACAGCGGCGAAATCCTCAAAGCCATGGGCGAAGGCACCCTCTACGGCATTGACCGGGATCTTTCCGCCATTGCTGCGGCATCTGAACACCTTTCCAAGTATGCAGGCTTCCATGCCGTTCATGGCAATTTTCACGATATAAAGGAATTGCTTCCTGATGTGCGGCTGGACGGCGGCTTATTGGACCTTGGCGTTTCTTCCCATCAGATTGATACCAAAGAGCGGGGCTTTTCCTACCACGATAACGCCCCATTGGATATGCGGATGGACCGCAGCAAAGGCATCACCGCCGCCGAATATGTAAATACCGTTTCCGAAGGGGAATTTGTGCGGATCCTCCGGGAATACGGCGATGAAAAATGGGCGGTGCGCATTGCACAGATGCTCATGGAAAAACGGGCCGAAAAGCCGCTGGAAACCACCTTTGATCTGGTGAAAGTGGTGGATGCCGCCATTCCCAAGGCCGTCCGCCGCAAGGACGAAGGCCATCCGGCCCGGCGCACCTTCCAGGCCGTGCGCATTGCCGTCAATGACGAACTGGCGCCCCTGGAACAGGCCATCCGGGATTGGGTGGATATGCTGAACCCCGGCGGCCGCCTGTGCGTGATCACCTTCCATTCCGTGGAAGACCGCATTGTAAAAAACACCTTCCGTTCCCTGCAAAACCCATGCACCTGCCCGCCCAAAGCCCCCATCTGCATCTGCGGCAAAAAACCGCTGGGCCGCGCTGTGGGCGGTGCCATCAAGGCCGGCAAGGATGAGCTTTCCGATAATTCCCGCTCCCACAGTGCCACCCTGCGGGTCTTTGTGAAAGGCGAAAACCATGCGTAAAACCATGATGAGGATTACAGGCATGCTGGGCCTATTATTCATCAGCCTACTTGTTTTCCATCTGTTGGCCCCCGCCGGTTGGCTGCTTTCCCTGCTTATTACCTGCGGCACTTTCCTGTATCATTTTCTGATGCGGCTGGGGGTTGGTTACCTGATACCCAATCGATTCACCGGAAGGGAAAAATGGTTTCGTCCGAAGAACTGGGAACCCCGGCTGTACGAAAAGCTGAATGTACAGGCATGGAAAAGGCACATGCCCACCTTTGATCCCGAATCCTTTGACCTGTCCAGACACAGCCTGAACGATGTGATCGGTACCATGTGCAAATCCGAAGTGGTGCATGAAGTGATCATCCTCTTCAGCTTCCTGCCCCTTTTAGCTTCCATTCTCTTTGGAGAGTTTCTTGTATTTCTGCTCACATCCTTTTTCGCCGCTTTGCTTGACACCCTGTTTGTCATCCTGCAGCGGTATAACCGCCCCCGGCTGATGGAACTGAGAGACCGCCGGGAAGCTCGTGCAAAACGCCACCAAACGGAGGACTGAACCATGCTCTATGTGGTAGCCACCCCCATCGGCAACCTGTCCGATATGAGCCCCCGGGCCATTGAAACCCTGAAAAATGTGGATCTCACCTGCGCCGAAGATACCCGGGTGACAAAAAAGCTGACCAATCATTTCGGCATTGATACACCCCTTATTTCCTGCCATCAGCACAATGAAAAAAGCCGGGGCGATGAAATCACCAACCGGATGTTGGAAGAAAATCTGGACGTAGCCGTGGTCACCGATGCCGGTACCCCGGCCATTTCCGACCCCGGCACGGAAATCGTGCGGCTGGCGGCGGAAAAGGGCATCCCCGTGGTAGCCGTGGCCGGGCCCAGCGCCTGCATCGCCGCCGTATCCGTCAGCGGGTTTGATTTTTCTGCCTTCACTTTCTATGGCTTCCTGCCCCGGGAGAATAAGCCTTTGAAGGAAAAGCTTTTGCAAATCGGACGGAACGGCGAAGGCGCCGTGTTCCACGAATCTCCCCACCGGGTAAAAGCCCTGGTGCAGGCCATCGGCGAAACCCTGCCGGGGGCCAGGCTTTCCGTCAGCTGCGATCTGACAAAGCTGCACGAGCTCACCCTCCGGGGCACACCGGAAGAAATCCTCTCCGCCCTCAATGCCAATGAAAAGAGCGAAAAAGGGGAATATTGCCTGGTGGCCGATTTGCGGAACGTGGTTCTTCCGGAAGAGAAGCCGGTTTCCGCCGCCTCTTTGGAAGCCCAGCTGTTTGACTTGCTGCTGCAGGGCATGGAGCTTCGGGATGCCATCGACGCATTGGTCACCAACGGCGAAAAGAAAAACGCCGTGAAAGCTGCCGCTCTGCACCTGAAAGAATATGTGGATGCCTGATGCCGCATAACAACTTTCCGAATCCGTGGGAGGAACACAGATGAATCTCACCTATAAAACGGCAACGCTGCAGGATCTGGATTTATTGACAGAAATCCGAATCGAAGTACTGCTAGCAGCCAATCAATTGCCCCCGGATACCGACATGCGTGAAGTGAAAGCACAGTCCCGGGCTTATTATCAACAGGCATTGCAGAATGCCTCCCATACCGCTATTCTGGTTTTTGACGGCGATGCTTTCATTGCCGCCGGCGGCGTCAGCTATTATCAGGTGATGCCCACCTACCATAACCCCACGGGCAAAAAGGCCTACATTATGAACATGTACACCCGACCTGCTTACCGCAGAAGGGGCATTGCCCGAAAAACGTTGGATTTATTGGTGCAGGATGCCAGAAAAAAGGGCATCACGTCCATATCTCTGGAAGCCACCGCCATGGGACGGCCGCTTTATGAGCAGTACGGTTTCCGTCCTGTAAACGGCGAAATGGCATTGCCCTGCTGAATCAAATCATTTTACCATTTGCAAAAAAATGAAAACGCCAGCCTTCGTCAGGTCGGCGTTTTTTTGTTATGCCAGAAAGCAAAAACTGCTCGTTATTTATTCCTGCACGGTTTCTTCCTCAAGGGTATCCCCGGGCAGGCGGGCATCGGGTCCTGCGCCTTCCAGGCTCATCAGTTCCGTTACGGTCACCACTTTCAGCCCCAGTTCTTCCTGATAATACGGCAGCATTTCCGCCAGCACATCCGGCGTCCAGAAACCGTCCAGATGGAAAAGGATGATGGTACCAGGCCCCACGTCCTTGGATACCCGCTTAATCACGTCCGCCTGAGAATAATCCCAGTCCCAGTCGTGGCTGTCAATGGTCCACATGATCACTTCCTGACCTTCAGCGCGGGCCATGGCGGTAACGTTCTTGTTCACGTCCCCAAAAGGCGGCCGCATAAGGGTGGTTTCCTTGCCGAACATAGCCCGGATATCCTCAGCAGGCCGCTGAATCTGGCGCATCATATCGTAGGGCGCTTCCTGGGTCATGCGGGGATGGGTGTTGGTATGGCTGGCAATTTCATGACCCCGGGCTTCAATTTTCCGGGCGGATTCTTCAAACTCCCGCAGGAAATAGCCGGTCATGAAGAAGGTGACCTTCACATTGTTTTCGTCCAGCACGTCCAGCAGCCTGTCCGTATGGTGCACGGCATAGGCGCAGTCCACGGTGATGGCCATATAGGGTGCCTGGGTATCCACCTTTTTCACCACCGGCACACTGGGATTATCCGCAGCAATATACCCTTCCCGATCGCTGACGCACTTGTCCCCCAGCCACACGGATACCAGGTTCTTGCCCAGTATTTCTTCCGTCACATCGATGACGAAAGCCTGCTCCTTCTTTCCCGGAGTAAAGGCCTTTTCCGCCAGCACCAGGCCATTCTGATTCCGCAGCTGGAACACATTATTGCCCTTTACAATGGCCGCAGGCTTATTCACTTTCACTTTATAGGTCAGCTTTTTGCCAAGGAAAGCAAAGGACGGGCTTTTTTCCAATTGCACCACCGGCACTTCATATACCTGCAGTTTATGCTTATCATTTTTCTTGGGTACATAGCCTTCGCCTTCGGCAAGGGTCAGGGTGAGGGTGGCTTTGTTTTCCAGCCAGGCAGCAGGCAATTGAATTTCTGCCGTCTTTTCACCGGCAGGAATCACACCCCGGGCTATATCCTCCCGATCCTTACAGGCAATGGAAACTGTCAGGTCACTGTCAAGCGCTTTATTGCTCTTCACAGCCACTGCGTATCCATAACCCGCATTGGCAGAACCCTCCACCTTCGCAAAAGAAACCGTCACATCCGCCGCCAAAGCAGCCGGCATCATGGATGCCAGAATACAGACCAGCATCAATACAGCAAAGAACCGCTTCATCTGTGCAACCCCTCCTTATTTCTTCTGATGGGATTTATCCTGTGTGTAGTACCAGTTTTCGCCGCCGTCGGTGCGGGCATAAATGGTGCCGTTGGGCGTGTTCAGATAATGGAGGCCCAGCTTATCAAACTGCTTGACGGCCTTGGCAGCGCCCTGCTTGGAATTGGTGATGATACAAAGCTCCGGCGAAATGGCCTCCAGCAGGGTCCGATCCTGCTGGGCATAGCCGTGATGGCCCACTTTGAAAATATCCGCATCCCAGGGGATTTCGTCCAGATGATGGAGCGCCAGTTCTTTCTGAGCCAAGCCGGTCACATCCGCCATGAAATAGACGCTGCGGTCACCATAGACCACCTTGCACATCATGGAGGAATAATTGGCATCCGTATTGCCCAGCCAGCGGTAGAAGGTGATCTGGGCGCCGTTTTCGCCGCCCAGCATGAGGGTATCGCCGCTATACAGGGTTTTGAAGGGAATGCCCCGGCTGTCCACCGTCTTTTCCATCTTCTGCTGGCGGGCTACCCGATGCCCCCGTTCATAGGGCGTCATGAATACATCAGCATGGAAGCCGAGCTTCCGAAGCAGGTATTCCTGCATTTCCAGATGATCATCGTGATGATGGGTATTGAACAGGTAATTCACCCCATCAATGCCCAGATTATCCAGCAGATACAGGGTACCGGCGCTGTGCTGGATCATGCCGCCGTCAATCATCATGGTTTCGCCGTTGCAGCGCAAAATGAAGCAATCGCACACGCTGACCCGGCCAAACCAGATTTCCAGCATGCCTTCCCGGGTTTCTTCCGCATCAAAGGGCACAGGGCCGTTTTCCGCCCAGGTGCCGTCCGCATTCTTTACCGGAAAGGCGCTCAGCTGATCATCCCGCACCACATCGGCCAGAGCCGGGCTGCAAAAAAGCATCACTGCCAGCGCCAGCACAAGAACATTCTTTAACTTCATTGTATACTCCTCTTTATACCGCGAAAGGCTGTATGCATTTCATCAGCGCATACAGCCTGCGGAAAAACACTTATTTCAGCAGCAAATGAATAGCAAACCCGGCAAATTCATCCTTCAGGTAGATGAACTTCATCCGGCCGTCCGGCGTATAGGTGGCGGTAGCATCGTCAAAGGCAAAGCCGCGCTGTTCCATATGCCAGCGGGCCCTTTCCACATTGGCGGTGGCCACGGCGATGTGTCCATGGGTGCCCCGGCCGGAAGCCTTCATCAGTTCGAACTGTTTGCCCACAAACAGGCTCTTTTCCGTATCCTTATTGACCGTCCAGCCAAGGAGGGCCGCCAATTTCTTGCCTTCGTTCGCAGCGGTTTCGGCGTTTTCGTTATTGAGGCCGATGTGCACCACTTCAAAGCCCAGCATCACCTGTACCGCTTCCCGGGCCAGTTTTTCAATCTTGTCCCAATCCTTATTGGCAATGGCATCTTCCGGCACCATCCAGCTGCCGCCGCAGGCAGCGATCTTGGGGAAAGCCAGATATTCGGGCAGGTTCTTTTCGGTGATACCGCCGGTGGGCACAAAGCGCACATTGCCGTAGGGCGCGCTCATGGCCTTGATCATCTTCAGGCCGCCCAGCGCTTCGGAGGGGAAGAACTTCACGGTGGTAAGGCCAAGGCTCAGCGCCAATTCAATATCGGAAGGATTGGCACAGCCGGGCAGCACGGGATAGCCCTTTTCCATGCAGTGCTTGACAACCGTGGGGTTCAAGCCGGGGGCCACAATGTAACCGGCACCGGCATTCCAGGCGCGATCTGCCTGTTCGCAGGTGAGCACCGTACCGGCGCCCAGCAGCACTTCGGGCAGGGCTTCGTGCACCAGGCGGATGGCTTCCTCCGCGGCAGCGGTGCGGAACGTAATTTCAGCTACCGGCAGGCCGCCGTTTTTCAGGGCCCGGCAAAGAGGCACTGCATCTTCCGCATTCTGCACTTTGATCACCGGCACCAGACCGGCCAGAGACAATTGTTTCAGCATATCCATGATGTGTTCCTCCTTCTTTTACAGGCCGAAATATTCTTTGGCATTGTTGTAGCTGATATCCTGCACCAGCTTTTTGAGCATTTCCATATCCGCCGGGTATTCGCCGTTTTCTACCCAGGTACCGATCACATTGCACAGAATGCGGCGGAAATATTCATGCCGGGGATAGCTGATGAAGGAACGGCTGTCCGTCAGCATGCCCACAAAGGTGCCCAGTACGCCCAGAGCGCCAAAGGTTTTCAGCTGTTCTTCCATACCATCCCGCTGATCCATGAACCACCAGGCGGAACCAAACTGGATCTTGCCCTTTACGCCACCCTGCTGGAAATTGCCCAGCATGGTGCCCAGCACATGATTGGCCGCCGGGTTCAGGGTGTAGAGGATGGTTTTGGGCAGCTGACCCTGCATATCCTGCAGATCCATCAGCCGGCTCAGGTTATGGGCCACCGGCGCATCGATGATGGAATCAAAGCCCACATCCGGCCCGTAGCGGCGGAACATGCCGGTATTGTTATTGCGCATAGCGCCGATGTGATACTGCTGCACCCAGCCCCGCTGGGCATACATGGCGCCCAGGCCGCACAGCAGCACGGTCTTATAGCTATTAATGTGCTTTTCCTTCATTTCTTCCCCGGCCATGGCGGCTTCGAAAGCCTTATCCGCCTGCTTAAAGGAAGGTTCGCCATAGGGCACAGTATCCAGAGCATGATCGGAAATGCGGGCGCCGCAGGCATGGAAATATTCCACCCGGCGTTCCAGCGCTTCCAATACGTCCGCCGTGGATTTGATTTCCATATTGGCAGCTTTGCTGAGCTTTTCAATGTATTCGGCAAAACCGGCACGGTCCACATTGATGGCCTTGTCCGGCCGGAAAGCCGGGAACACCTTGGCCTTCATGGTGCCTTCAGCCGCAATTGCTTTGTGCCAGGAAAGATCGTCGATGGGGTCATCGGTGGTGCACAGGTAATCCACGCAGAATTTATCCACCAGCTTCTGAGCCCGGAAATCATCCTGCTGCAGCATTTCACTGGCTTTATCATAAATGGCAGAGGCGGATTCTTTGGTCAGCACGTCATAAATGCCAAACACCCGCTGCAGTTCCAGGTGGGTCCAGTGGTAAAGGGGATTACCGATGGCATGGGACAGGGCATCCGCAAAGGCGATGAACTTTTCCTTGGGATCGCCGTCGCCCCGGATCAGGTTTTCATCCACGCCATAGGAAAGCATGGCGCGCCACTTATAGTGATCGCCGCCCAGCATCAGTTCGGTGATGTTGGCGAAACGGCGGTTTTCCGCAATCTCCTTGGGGGACAGATGGCAGTGATAGTCAATGATGGGCATGTCCTTGGCTGCTTCATGATACAGCACCCGGGCCGTTTCATTGCTCAGCAGAAAGTTTTCATCCATAAATGACCGCATAGGTTGGTTCCCTCCCGATTATAGTTCGTTCTTATGAAGCAGGTTTTGCACATACCCTGCCAGAATACCCACAAGTTTAGCGTTTTTGCCGCCCTGCATGACGATCACGTCCGCATCGTCCGCATAATGGCGGATATGCTTTTCATACATGGGCTTCACAGTCGCCAGATACTGTTTGTAAATGCCTTCGATTTTCCTTCCCCTGTCCCGCATATCCCGCTTGATACGGCGCAGCAAACACACGTCCGGATCCACCTGCACATAAATTTTCAGCAGCATTTTTTCACACAGCCGGGGATCGTGGAACGTGTGAATGCCTTCAATGATCAGCACGTCCGGCGGATCCATCATTTCGTCCGGGTCGCTGCGGCGATGATGGGAAAAATCGTATCCTCTCCGGGGGGTCTTGTTCCCGGCCATCAGGCTTTCCACGTCCTGCAAAATCAGGTCATGGTCGAAACTGGCCGGCTCGTCGTAATTGAAATTTTCCCTCTCTTCATCAGTCATATCGGGATGATCGAAATAGTAGGCGTCCTGGTTCATCACCAGGCACCGGGCGCCGATATGCTTCACCAATTCCCGGGCCAGGGTGGATTTTCCGGAGCCGCTTGCGCCGCAAATGCCTAAAAATATCATAGAGCCGGACCCCCTTTTGTATTACTTACAAAATACCACAAAATTCGTTTTTATTCAAGGAAATTTCCGTTTCTTGCCGCTTTTGTGTATAAGCGGAACGCATTTTGACAGGTGATCCGGGCCATCTCTTCTTCTGTGATTCCCTTCAGTTCCGCCAGTTTCTGATTCACAAAACGCACATGCGCCGGTTCGTTCCGTTTGCCCCGCATGGGCACGGGAGAAAGATAAGGGCTGTCCGTTTCGCACAGCAGCCTCTCCAGAGGTACGGCTTCCGCCGCCCGCTGCAGGTTCTGGGCATTTTTGAAGGTCACCGGCCCGGCAAAAGAAATAAAAAAGCCCATCTTCACATACTCCATGGCCGTTTCCGCACTGCCGGAAAAACAATGGATGATGCCCCGGGGCAGTTTTTCCCGGCTGCGGAAAAAATCCACCATATCCCCATGGGCATCCCGGATATGGAAAATGACCGGCATATCCATTTCAATGGCCAGCTGCATCTGTTCCGCCATCACTTTTTTCTGCACATCCCGGGGGGACAGATCGTAATAATAATCCAGGCCGATTTCCCCCAGCGCCACGCACTTTTCTTGCGTCAGCATCTGCCGCAGCTCATCCAGATACCCTTCCGGGGCATCCTTGGCTTCGTGAGGATGTACACCGCAGGCGGCAAACACCCCTTCATGGCTCTTGGCCAGTTCCAAACACCGCCGGGAGGAAGACATATCGCTGCCCACGCACACACAATGTTTCACATCGTTTTCCAGCATGCGCCGGTAAGCTTCTTCCCGGTCTTCGTTGAAGCGTTCATCATCCAGATGGCAATGGGTATCAAACACAATCACAGCGTAAACCCTTCTTTCTTCAGGCTTTCAAGTGCCGCCTGGCGAATTTTCCGTTCCACTTCCCAGCATTTTTCCACGGCGCATTTGCATTCAATGCGGATGGTGGCAGCAAAGCGGTCGTTGCCGGTGAGCCCCACCACTTTGGGAATTTCCTCCAGCATTTCTTCCTGCTCATCCAGAATCACCATAGCAGCCTGCATCACATCCATGGCCTTCTGATAATCCTGGCTGTGCGCCAACACAATATCCACCAGCGCATAGCGGAAATCCCGGGTCATATTCACCACGGTGCGGATATCGCCGTTGGGAATGGTGTAAAGATTGCCGTTGGCCGCACGAAGGGACGTGGTGCGAAGGGCTATCTTTTCCACCGTGCCGGTCAGGCCGCCAACTGTGACCACATCCCCCACTTTCAGATTGCCCTCCAGCCACAAAAACAGGCCGGACACAAAATCCTTCACCAGCGTCTGGCAGCCAAAGCCGATGGCAAGGCCGCCAACCCCGGCCACCGCCAGAATGCTTTCCACATTCACGCCCAGGGCACTGAGCGCCATGCACCCGGCGGCAAAATACACGGTGAAGCTGAGCAGATTGGTCAGCAGGGACAAAAGGGTTTTCTTCTGCCCTTCATCTTCCCGTTCCGCCTTTTTTCGATTAAATAAGGCTTTCAGCAGTTTCTTTCCGGCAATCACCAGACAAATGCCAACGCCCACAATCACCAGCGCAACAGCCAGGCGAATCAGTATTTCCTGCCAGCTGACGTGCACGGCATCGCCCGCAATCACATGGGCTGCATCATGAATGGTGGTGTTCACGGTTTCCATCGCCTTGCTCATGATCTTTCGTCCTTACTTCGCATTTTTTGCCAATAACAGAGAACCAATCAGGCCACTGTCAGGATAACATACCGGCGGAACCACCAGCTTTTCCCCATCCTCCATGCAGGGAATATAGCCGTTCACAAGCCGCACCAGCTCTTTGCGGATCAGGGGGAACAGGTGCTCTTGCCCCATCACGCCGCCGCCCAGAATGATCTTTTCCGGGCTCACGGTCATCATCAGGTTCATGCACATCTGCGCCAGATAATGGGCTTCCAGTGCCCAGGCCGGATGATCCGGCGGCAATTCCCGGGCGCTTCTTCCCCAGCGTTTTTCCATGGCCGGTCCGCTGGCCACCCCTTCCAGGCAGCCTTTATGATAGGGGCAAAAGCCGTCCGGACAGGGATCCTGCGGATGGGCGCGCAGCAGCATATGCCCCACTTCCGGGTGCATTAACCCGTGCACCAGCTGCCCTTCGCAGTATATACCGCCGCCAATGCCCGTGCCCACTGTCACATACACGCAGTTTTTCAGGCCCTTTCCGGCCCCCATTTGGGCTTCGCACAGTGCTGCTGCATTCACATCCGTATCCACAGCACAGGGAATTTGCAGTTTATCCCGGAACGTTTGCATGAGCGGATAATCCCGCCAGCTGAGTTTGGGCGTTTTGGTAATGCTGCCAAAATGCTCAGAACCCGGGTTCAGATCCAGGGGACCAAAGCTGCCGATGCCCAAGGCGTCCACTTGATTTTCCCGGAAAAAGGCCAACATTTCCGGCACCGTTTCTTCCGGCGTTCGGGTGGGCAGCGTTTTCCGCCAAAGGATATTCAGCTCTTCATCCGCAACCGCCAGCACCATCTTGGTACCCCCGGCTTCAATGGCTCCATAGCGCATGCAAACACCCTCCTGTTATAAAAAAGCGCCGACACCGATGTGTTCACCGGGCCAGCGCTTATCGCTCATTCTTTAGTCAAACAATTCTGTTTCGGCATTGAGCACATGCTGCTGATCCTCCACCAACCGCTGAAAACGGCTGCGGTAATCCCGTGCCGTGGCACGCAGCATTTCAATTTCTTCTTCCAGGGCGGCCTTGCGGGCTTCCATGGCTTCCACTTCGTCCGCATTCACCGCCGTCATGGCAGGAGTATGCAGTTCAACCGGCTCCTGATCCGCCCCATCCCGCATATGAACAGCTTCATCCATCATGGCCTGAGCTTCATCCATCATAGCCTGGGCTTCATCGCGGATGTTCTGCGCTTCATCGCGGATGTCCTGGGCTTCCTGCCGGGCATTATCCAGCAGGCCTTCCACTTGCTGGCGGATATCCCTGGCGTCCTGCTGCGCTTCCTCAATGATGCCCCGGGCTTTCTGACGAGCCTGGTTAAGCTCATTCTGGGCCTGATCGGCATAATCCACTACAGCAGCGGCAGGCGGCGGCACAGCCGCAGCACGGGCCGGAGCATAGGCCGGAGCAGCGTTGGCCTGCGCCAGACGCTGCTGCAGCATATCAATGTGCTGATACAGGGCATACATCTGATCACAGATATCGTCCAGATATCTGTCTACTTCTTCGGGATCATAGCCTTTGAACTTTGTCCGAAACTCTTTCTGTTCAATATCTGCTACCGTGAGAGGCATATCCTGTACCCCTTTCGTCGTTTGTTGTCTTCAGCAAATTACAGGCCGATGATGCCCAGAATGGTGCACACCACGGCGCTGCCCACGAACACAGTCAGGGCACCCATCAGCAGGGGCATATCGAAATCGAACTTCTTGTCGCCAAAGATCATCTTGGTGACCAGCTTGCCCAGTTCCACAGCGGGAGCGCAGATCTGATCCAGAACCTTCATCCAGGGCTGAGCTTCTTTCACAACCAGCTTCAGAATGAAGTTGACGATCAGAACCAGGAAATACAGACCAGCAATACCACCGATGATACCAGTAATCATGAGAACCTACCTCCAATTGTATTATATCTTCGCAGCCTTTATTCGGCCACTTCCATATCATCCGGCACATAGCCGGAGTTGGCACTTTGGGAAGAGAACGCAGGCATCTGGGGCGCCTGCACCTGCTGGGGACGGGCGTAGAAAGCAGCGTTATTTTCCTGAGGTGCTGCCGTACGCTGGGTGAAAGCGTTCTGCTGATAGGCGTTTTCCGCCTGGGGCTGATACGCTTCCTGCCGGGGGTGCTGATAAGCAGCCTGAGGCTGATACACCGGCTGCTGAGGCTGCTGATAAGCAGCCTGGGGCTGATAGGCCGGCTGCTGAGGCTGCTGATAAGCAGCCTGGGGCTGATAGGCCGGCTGCTGGGGCATCACAGGCCGCTGGCCGGGCTGATACACCGGCCGCTGTGCCTTGGGAGCCGCGCCGTTCATTTGGTTGATCAATTGATCCGCATACACCACCATGGACTGGGGTGCCAGCAGATATACGCCATAGCGGCTTACTTTGGTAATGGAAGCGCTCAGGGAATAGCAGGCACCGCTGAGGGTATCCACCAGACGGCGCATTTCCGCCGGGTCTTTGATATTTTCCATGGTCACCAGCACCGCATCCCCTGCGCGCAGCAGCGTGATCGCCAGACGGCAATCCATCATCCCCCGGGCGCACACCACCCGGGTGGTCACCTGACCGGCAGGCTTTCCTTCATCGGCAGGGGCTGCCATTTCAGGGGCAGGCTGCTGATAATCCCGGATGTTCACCACTTTTTCCTGCTTCTGGCCAAAGCGGCTGTTCCAGTTGTTCTGGGGGGCCGCCTGCTGAGGCGCAGGCTGGGGCTGCACAGGCTGCGGATATACCGGCTGCTGAGGCTGCTGATAAGCAGCCTGGGGCTGATAGGCCGGCTGCTGGGGGGCCGCCTGCTGGGGCTGATAATAATTTGCCTGCATCGGGGGCGCATACTGGGGCTGAGGCTGCTGGGTAAACGCAGCATCAGGGGCCGGCGCAAAGGGCTGGGGCTGCTGTACAGCCCTGGGCTGTTCCTCATCACCGTAGAGGAAACGCTCCATTTTTCTCTTCAGTCCGTTCATCATATCGCCAACTGCCAATTTTCTGTCCTCCATCAATCATTGAAATAGCCGGGAGCCCACACGTACCATGGTGGCGCCGTGGCGGGCCGCCAGGTCAAAATCCCGGCTCATGCCCATGGAAAGCTCCTGCATCTGAATGTTTTCAATCTTTTCTGCGGCGCAGCGGTCAAACAGCTTTTTCATCCCGGCAAAATAGCCGTCCAGCTCTTCCCGGGTGGCTTCCAGTGGCATAATGGCCATCAGGCCCTTCACCTGCAGCCCGGGCAATGTGCTGCACGCCCGCAGGAAGGGAATCACTTCTTCCGGGGGCAAGCCGCCCTTTTGCTCTTCGCCGGCAATGTTCACCTGCACCAGCACATCCATGCGCTTGTGGTGCAATTGCGCCTGTCTGTCAATCTCCTGCGCCAGGCTCATCCTGTCCAGCGAATGGATCAAACATACATCTTCTATTATATATTTAACTTTGTTACTTTGCAACCGTCCAATCAGGTGAATTGAAAATTTTCCTTCCAGACGGGGCAATTTTTCCCGCAGTACCTGTACCTTGTTTTCCCCGATATCGGTAACCCCAAGGGCGTGCAGCGCCAGGATTTGTTCCACTGTGGCAAATTTGGTAACCGCAATCAGTTTGGGCACCCGGCCCCAAGGCTGGCTTTCCTGTTGCAGAATCTGCCGCACCTGTTCCACATTCTCTTTCAGCATACCTTCCCCCTCATCAGAACAGCCTTACCCGGACGCCTTCGTACAGAAGGCCGGGATTTTCGGGAATAATATAGGCCGTCTGCCCATCATCGGAAATCACTTCCACACCGGTCCAGTATTCGCCGCCCTGGGTGCTCATCACCACGCCCTTGCGGCCGTCTTGCTGGTAAATGGCCCGGGAGGGCACGGACAGGCTGTTCACATTTTCACCCAGCTGCACTTTGCAGGAACGCATATACATCACACTGGGCAATTTGCTGGTATCATACACCAGCAGCCGCACCAGCAATTCCCCGCCGGAGCGGGTAAAGGATTCCACCGTGGCATCCACAATGATATTATCGAAAGATTCAATGAGCATTTTGTAGGTGCGGCCTTCCACCGGCATCCATTCCTGCTCGTTGCACAGCATCAGCACCACCCAGGGTTCCTGCTTCACCATGCGATAGATGGGGACCGTTTTGCGGCTCACCTGCACACCTGTATCCGGAATCTGCCCCTGATAAATTTTCCGCACTTCCGTGGGGGAATACTGATTATAGGTATTGGTGTTCAGCGCCGATTCAAAGCCATCGGAATAGAAGCTGACCAAACCCTGACTGTTGGAATAATACTGCTTGGTCCAGTTGGAAATACGGTTCAGCTGATAGGCCTCTTCTTCCCACAGCAGGTTCAGCTTGGGGTCTTCCTTGAACTTCTGGCGCATATAGATCTGCCGATCTTCAATCACGTGCTGAAGCAGTTCTTCCTGCTTGACCAGATCGCCGCTGTTGCTCTGCACCATGCTTTGCACTTCCATGCCACGCTCCGTCACCTGACTGAGCAGGTTCAGCATGTGGGAATCATTGGCCACGTCCCCCATCAGGGATTTTTGCTTTTCCTTGATTTGGGAGCGGTAATTGCTCAGGTTCTTCAATTCACGGGCACTGAAGCCGCTGTCATACACCGTGGCTACAGGCTTGCTGCGCTCCAACAATTCCCCTTCTTTGGCAATATAATCAATCTGGGATACCCCTTCATGGGTTTCCACGATTTCATTGCGCACAATCACCGCATCCCCGGTGAAACGGGAACTCATGGACCCGGCTTCCACCTGGGCAAAATCCACCTGGCCGGGAGCAGTCATCCGCAAAATGGCAATGGCTGCAAAAACAAGCACCAAAACAACCAGCACAATATACATCGTGCGGTTGTTCACCTTTTTCACACCGGGCATGCCGGTTTTGGGCGGCTGATACGCCGGCTGCTGGCCGGGCTGCTGAGCCGGGGCACTCTGCTGGGGCTGCATTTCCGGCTGTTGCACCGGCAACATTTCCGGCACCTGCTGGCCATAAGTGACCTGAGGCTGCAACTGCGCCGGCGGCGGCACCTGACCCGGCTGGGCATAACCCTGCTGGCCTGCCGGCCCGTAATTCAGCTGGCCGGGAAAGGGCACCTGCGTCCATTGGGGCAGCTGGCCCTGTTCAGGCAGAACGCCCTGCGGACGGAAAGGATCTTGGGATGGCTGCATAGTTTTCTCCCGTGATAATAATAACTTTATTTTATTCGATAAAAACTTTTTATTCAA
>JAFSGG010000009.1 GCA_017434775.1 Clostridia bacterium | reverse complement strand
TTCCAATGAAATCATATCATCTTCTCCCTCTGAATGCAAGAAAATATCACCCGCATCCGCCTTCCATCATGAAACGGAAATTTTTGTGCATAATAATAATGTATTCTTTCTGTATGCCGCCGGGAATTATTGCAAAAAGCAGCGAAATATGGTATTCTAAAGTGTATACGTTTATTAAGGAGGATCCTTATTTATGGACATGAGACAGCAGATTGCAGATCTGGTAAAAGAAATGCTGAACGCTGCTTACCCCGGGGCCGAAGGGCTGCCGGAAGATATTGCTTCCCTGCTGGAAGTGCCGCCGGAAGCCCATATGGGCGACTACGCCTTCCCCTGCTTCCGCCTGTCCAAGGCACTGCGCATGGGCCCGCCCATGATCGCCAAGAAGCTTTCCGAAGCCGTCAACAAGCCGGAAATTGCCCGGGTGGAATGTGTGGGCGGTTACCTGAATTTCTTCTTCAATCGTGAAAACTTTGCCAAGGATCTGATGGGCGCTATCATGGCCGCCCCCGAAAAATGGGGCAGCAGCAAAGAGGGCGAAGGGAAAACCGTCTGCATTGACTATTCCTCCATCAATATCGCCAAGCGGTTCCATATCGGTCATTTGTCCACCACCGTCATCGGCAATGCCCTCAAACGCATCTATGAATTCCAGGGCTGGAAGACGGTCGGCATCAACCATCTGGGCGACTGGGGCACCCAGTTCGGCAAGATGGTATGCGCCTACAAAAAATGGGGCGTGAAGGAAAAGGTGGAAAAGGACGGCGTGGAAGAAATGAACCGCCTGTACGTCCGTTTCCATGAAGAAGCGGAGAAGGATCCCGCTCTGGAAGACGAAGGCCGCGCCTGGTTCAAAAAGATTGAAGAAGGCGATGCTGAAGCCCTGGAAATTTTCCACTGGTTCAAGGACGTCACCCTGAAGGATGCCATGAAGGTGTACGACACCCTGGGCATCACCTTCGACAGCTACGCCGGCGAAAGCTTCTATGTGGATAAAACCGACCGTGTGGTCAATGAACTGAAGGAAAAAGGCCTGCTGGAAGAATCCGAAGGCGCCCTGATCGTGGATCTTGAAAACGAAAAAATGCCCCCCTGCCTGATCATCAAGCGGGACGGCACCACCATCTACGCCACCCGGGACTTGGCTGCCATCTTCTACCGCAAGGACACCTACAATTTCGATAAATGCCTGTATGTGGTAGCCTATCAGCAGGATCTGCATTTCCGCCAGATTTTCTCCGTGGTGGATAAGATGGGCTACGACTGGGCCAAGGACGGCCTGATCCACGTGGCCTTCGGCATGGTTTCCTACGAAGGCCAGACCCTGGCCACCCGTTCCGGCCATGTGGTGTATCTGGAAGATCTGCTGCGCCGGGCTCAGGAAAAGGCGCTGGCCATCATGCAGGAAAAATCCCCCAATCTGGAAAACAAGGAAGAAGCCGCCCGTCAGGTGGGCGTTGGCGCCGTGGTGTATGCCACGCTGCAGAACAACCGCATCAAGGACATCGATTTCTGGTGGGATCGTGCCCTGAATTTTGACGGCGAAACCGGCCCCTATGTGCAGTACACCCACGCCCGGTGCGCCTCCGTTTTGCGCAAGGCACCGGAAAGCAACGTGGCTGCCGATTATTCCGTGCTTACGGACGATGAAGCCCAGGCCCTGCTCCGCCTCCTTTCCCGCTTCCCCGAAGCCGTGGAAGAAGCCTGCCTGCGGAACGAACCCTCCATCGTCACCCGTGCCACCACGGAAATTGCCAAGGCTTACAACAAATACTATTACGAACACCGCATTCTGGACGATAACGCCGCCGCCACCGCTGCCCGGCTGGATCTCACCCGAGCCTGCCAGCAGGTGATCAAAACCGGCCTGTACCTCATCGGCGTGGAGGCTCCCGAAAGAATGTAAGGCACCGCCGCTTTCCCCATTGCATATTCTGAATTATCTTAAAGCCAAGGAGGATACCCTATGCGTTTCACCAAAATGCACGGCATTGGCAACGATTATCTGTTCATCAACTGCTTTGAAGAAGTGGTGCACGATCCGGAAAGCCTGGCCCTCATCATGAGCCGCCCCCATTTCGGCGCCCAGGCAGACGGCCTGGTGCTGATTGAGCCTTCCGATATTGCCGATTTTGGCATGCGTATTTTCAATGCCGACGGCAGCGAAGCCGAAATGTGCGGCAATGCCACCCGCTGCATCGGCAAATATGTGTACGAACGCGGCCTCACCGATAAGACCGAACTGACCCTGGAAACCAAGGGCGGCCTGAAGCGGCTGTGGCTGGATGTGGAAAACGGAAAGGTCAGCCGGGTGAAGGTGGATATGGGCACCCCTGAACTGAATCCCCACCTGATTCCTGTGGATCTGCCCGGCGAAATGGTGCTCAAGCACCGGATGCAGATTATGGGGCAGACCTGGTTCATCACCTGCGTGAACATGGGCAATCCCCATGCCGTTATGTTTGTCCGGGATCCGGAAGTGGTGGATCTGCCCACCATCGGCCCCATGATCGAGCATCACCCCCTGTTCCCCCGACGCACCAATGCGGAATTTGTCCGGGTGATTGACCGGGGCATTCTGCAGATGCGCGTGTGGGAGCGGGGCACCGGCGAAACCCTGGCCTGCGGCACCGGCGCCTGCGCTGCGCTGGTTGCAGCCGTGCTCACCGGCCAGAGCGATCGCACCGTCCAGATGAAGCTCACCGGCGGTAACCTGCAGCTCCATTGGAATGCCGATGATAACCATGTGTACCAATCCGGCCCCGCTACCTTCATCTACGACGGCGAATGGCTGGGTGACTAAGATACAGGAGGCCCCATGAAACTCAATACTGCCATTGCGAAACTGCCCGCCGGTTACCTCTTTGCGGAAGTAGCCAAGCGTGTGAATGCCTTTGTTGCCCAGAATCCCGATAAGCCCGTGCTCAAGCTGGGCATCGGCGACGTGACCCGCCCCCTGGTGCCTGCCGTTGCGGATGCCTTTGCCGATGCCGCCCGTGCCATGGGCACCCAGGAAGGCTTCCACGGCTACGGCCCGGATTTCGGTTATAAATTCCTGCTCTCCGCTATCGCAAAGAACGATTATCAGGATAAGGGCGTGAACATCGAAGAAGACGAAATCTTCCTCTCCGACGGTGCCAAGACCGACTGCGGCGCCCTGCAGGAGCTCTTTGCCGCCGATGCCACCATTGCCGTGACGGACCCTGTCTACCCCGTCTACATCGACGCCAACGCCATGGCAGGAAGGCTGGGCGTGTATGAAAACGGCCGCTGGTCCAAGCTCACTTACCTGCCCTGCAACAAGGAAAACGGCTTTGTGCCGCCGCTGCCCGAAAAGCGGGTGGATGTGGTATACCTGTGCTATCCCAATAACCCCACCGGCACCGTGCTCACCAAGGAACAGCTGAAAAAGTTTGTGGACTGGGCCCTGGAAAACGAAGCCCTCATCATTTATGACGCCGCCTACAAGGCCTTCATCACCGATGATGAAATTCCCTTCAGCATTTACCAGATTCCCGGCGCCGAAAAATGCGCCATCGAATGCTGCTCCTATTCCAAGACCGCCGGCTTCACCGGCACCCGCTGCGGCTACACCGTGATCCCCAAGGCCCTGTGCTTTGATGGGCTGAGCCTCAATAAAATGTGGGGCCGCCGCATGTCTTCCAAATTCAATGGCGTGTCCTACCCCGTGCAGAAGGCTGCCGAAGCCATCTACACCCCCGCAGGACAGGCCCAGATCGAAGAATGCCTGCAATACTACCGGGTCAACGCCATGATCATCCGGGACGGCCTTATCAAGGCCGGCATCGATGCTTTCGGCGGCGTTCATTCCCCCTATGTGTGGATGAAGACCCCCGGCAATATGAAGAGCTGGGATTTCTTCGACCTGCTGCTGAACCAGGCTCAGGTGGTGGGCACCCCCGGCGAAGGCTTTGGCCCCAGCGGCGAAGGCTACTTCCGCTTAACCGCCTTCAACACCCTGGAAAACACCAAGGAAGCCGTGGAACGGGTGCTGAAAGTGCTGTAAATCTTGGTGTCAAAAAAGATATTTTGACACCAAGCGATTGAAAAGCAGCTGAAGCTGTTTTTCAATCGAAACATCACATTTACTGTAAAAATGGGTTTGCAGCTTCCTGGAAGAAACTGCAAACCCTATTTTTACGGTCGTAAATTGATATAGGAAACGCCATAGGCGTTCCTCGGGGCGGCAATGCCACCCCTGCGGATTACACATGAAGGGGCTGAGGCCCCTTCATTCATCCCCGGAATAGTTATTTGCAGACCAACCCTACGTATGTGCATCATACGGAGGGCTTTTTGTTTGCTGCTTGGGGGAAACCTTCGTGGGGCGTTGCCCCACGCCCCACAAGGGTCGACGACCCTTGACCCGTATTCGGACACGGTTGTACACACTTTCACACCGTTTTCCCGATGGGGCAATACATGTGCAGTAATTTGCGTACAAAAGACCATTACAATATTGAAAAACGGTTACGGTACCGCCACCGTCCACGGGCTAGGCGGCGTCCCGCCGCCTGCCGGATGCTGTGCATCCGGGGAAAATAAGAAAAAGCCGACAGGAAAGTACGCTTTCCGTGTCGGTCTTTTTCATTATTTTCATAACGCCCGTGGACTTTGTTACGTGGTTAACCTTTACAGCGACTTATTCCAAACAAGAAGATCAATTTCTTTCGCGCCATCAAGCTTCACGCGGAAAATAGCCTGTTCGACAGCATACCCACTTCGCGGAGAGGGGTGCAGGGGCAATGCTCCTGCCAGGGGGTACAGGGGGCAAGCAGCCCCCTGCTCCGGTTTTCCTTACCGAAAAAACGCAAATTTTGTAAAAATATCGTGCATTTTCGTCTCAGATTTCCCCAACGCAAAAAGAGGGAAAAACCACGCAAAAAATAAGCAAAAATATGGGCATAATATAAGAAGAAACCCTTCCCAAAAGGCCGGTTTTGTGTTATAATTAGTTGGTTAAAGTTTTACTATTTTTGCCACGCAAAACATGGAGGAAATTATGGCTGCTGATATGGAAAAAATGCAGGAAAACACGGCTGTTCAGGGTGCCCAGTACGACGAAAATCAGATTCAGGTGCTGGAAGGGCTGGAAGCCGTGCGCAAGCGTCCCGGCATGTACATCGGCTCCACCGATGCCCGGGGTCTGCACCATTGTGTATATGAAATTGTGGATAACGCCATTGACGAAGCGCTGGCCGGCTACTGCACGGAGGTAAACATCTGCCTGCATAAAGACGGCAGCGTTTCCGTCCATGATAATGGCCGTGGCTTCCCCGTGGGCATTCACCCCAAGATGGGAAGGCCTGCCGTGGAAGTGTGTCTGACGGTGCTGCATGCCGGCGGTAAATTCGGCGGCGAAGGGTACAAGGTATCCGGCGGCCTGCACGGCGTGGGTGCTTCCGTTGTGAACGCGCTGAGCCAGCATCTGCGGGTGGAAGTGCACCAGAACGGCAAGATTTATGAACAGGAATACAGCCTGGGCAAGATCGATTACGACCTGCGGGTGATTGGCGAAACGGAAGATACCGGCACCATCATGCGCTTCTGGCCGGATATCCGCTCCGAAGCAAATCCCGATGGTGTGTTTGACGAAGGCATTGATTTTTCCTTCGACGTTTTGAAAGTACGCATCCGGGAAATGGCGTTCCTGAACAAGGGCATCAAGCTGGTGCTGCGGGACGAACGGGGCGAAGAAGTAAATGAACGGGTGTTCCACTACGAAGGCGGTATCCGGGAATTTGTGAAATACCTGAACAAAAACAAAGAAATGCTCTTCCCGGAACCCATCTACGTGGAAGGCGTGAAAAACGCTATTTCCGTGGAAGTGGCCATGCAGTATAACGACAGCTACAGCGAAAACATCTATTCCTTCGCCAACAACATCCACACCCCCGAAGGCGGCACCCACCTGATGGGCTTCCAGACCGCCCTCACCCGCGCCATCAATAACTATGGCCGCAAATACAAGATCCTCAAGGATGCGGACGCCAACCTGAAAGGCGAAGACACCCGTGAATCCCTGGCCGCCGTTATTTCCGTAAAAATGCCGGAACCCCAGTTTGAAGGGCAGACCAAGTCCAAGCTGGGCAACAGCGAAGTGCGCCCCATTGTGGACAGCCTGGTGTACGAAGGGCTGGAAATCTTCCTGGAAGAAAACCCGGCCGTGGCCAAGACCATTCTGGAACGTTGCCTGGGCGCCGCCCGTGCCCGGGAAGCCGCCCGCAAAGCCCGGGACCTGACCCGCCGCAAAACCGTGCTGGAAAGCGGCAGCCTCCCCGGCAAGCTGGCCGACTGCACGGAACGCGACCCCTCCAAGTGCGAAATTTTCATCGTAGAAGGGGACTCTGCCGGCGGCAGCGCCAAGACCGGGCGCGACCGTATGTATCAGGCCATCCTGCCCCTTCGCGGCAAGATTCTGAACGTGGAAAAGGCACGGCTGGATAAGATCCTCATCAGCGAGCAGATCAAGAACATGATCACCGCTTTCGGCTGCGGCGTAGGCGATGATTTCAACATCGATAAGCTGCGCTATCACCGCATCGTGTGCATGACGGACGCCGACGTGGACGGCGCTCACATCCGCATCCTGATGCTCACCTTCTTCTACCGCTATATGCGGCCCCTCATCGAAAAGGGCTATGTATACATCGCCATGCCGCCCCTGTATAAGGTGACCAAGGGCAAGCAGGAATACTACGTCTATAACGATCAGGAACTGCAAAAGCTCCTGGATCAGATCGGCCGGGAAACCAAGGCGGAAATTCAGCGCTACAAAGGCCTTGGCGAAATGAGCAGCGAACAATTGTGGCACACCACCATGAACCCTGAAACCCGCACCATGATGAAGGTGACCATGGAAGACGCCATGGCCGCCGACGAAATCATCACCCTCTTGATGGGCGATAAAGTGGAACCCCGCCGGGAATTCATCGAACAGAACAGCGAACTGGCTGTGCTGGACTTCTAAGGAGACATAATCATGAAAAAACTGATCGCAATGCTTGTGTGCCTGTGCCTGATGATCCCCTGTACCTTCGCGGAAGAAAGCAAAACCGAGGCTGAAATCTGGCTGACGGACAGAAGCCTGGAGCTGGCTTCTCTCTTCAACGAAACGCTGAACAGCGATGATTATATTTCCCTGTTCACGCCGGATTCTTCCATCCTGAATCTCGCCAAATCCATTCGGGAAACGGATTTTTCCAAACCCCAGCAGGTGTATGTGCTACCCCAGTCCTTTTCCCTGCCGGTGATGGAACAGCAGCTGAACGCCTTTATCCAGGAAACGGATATTTCCCCTGTCCTGCAGGCTTATGTGATGCGCAGGATGAGCCAGGCTGTGCCCACCATGCTGATCGGCCAGATGGGCGTTAATTTTGCAGCCCTCAACAGCATCCTCACCGTGTCCAACGCCTACATCTGCCCGGATTTTATCACCGATGACGCCCACGTGTTCCTGATGTACGGCGAATACATGCTGTGGGTCACCTTCATCCGGCTGGATACCGGTGTGATCACCGCCCAGACCGCACTGATCCATACCTCTGCCCTTCCCTCTCTTCTGGGAAATATGTTCTGATAGCCCCCTTCCCACTGCCCTTGAAAGGATAAAATACCATGAGTGAAATCAAAGATCGTCTGATCCCCATGGATCTGGAAAAGGAGATGCGCCAGTCCTTCATCAGCTATGCCATGAGCGTGATTGTGGACCGCGCCCTGCCGGACGTGCGTGACGGCCTGAAACCCGTGCATCGCCGCATCCTCTATGATATGAACGAACTGGGTATGACCCCGGATAAGCCTTTCCGTAAAGCCGCCCGTATTGTGGGCGACGTGCTGGGTAAATTCCACCCCCACGGCGATGCCAGCGTGTATGACGCCATGGTGCGCCTGGCTCAGGACTTCAACATGCGCTATATGCTGGTGGAAGGCCAGGGCAACTTCGGCTCCATCGACGGCGACGGTGCCGCTGCCATGCGTTACACCGAAGCCCGCATGAGCAAAATTGCCACCTATATGCTGCAGGATATCGAAAAAGATACGGTGGACTTCATGCCCAACTTTGACGAAACCCTCATGCAGCCCAAAGTGCTCCCGGCCCGTTTCCCGAACCTGCTGGTAAACGGCACCAGCGGCATTGCCGTGGGCATGGCCACCAATATTCCGCCCCATAACCTGGGCGAAGTGATCGACGGCGCCATCTGCCTCATCGATAACCCGGAGGCCACCCTGGACGATTTGATGGAGCACATCAAGGGCCCGGATTTCCCCACCGGCGGCATCATTCTGGGCCGCAGCGGCATCCGGGAAGCCTATCATACCGGCCGCGGTCGCATCATCACCCGGGCCAAAACCGAAATCGAAGAATTGGGCAATAACCGCCAGCGCATCGTCATCACCGAAATTCCCTATGCCGTGAATAAAGCCCGGCTTGTGGAAAAGATGGCGGAACTGGTGCACGATAAAAAGCTGGAAGGCATCAGCGATATCCGCGACGAATCCGACCGCAAGGGCATGCGCATCGTCATCGAACTCAAGCGGGACGTGCAGCCCCAGCTGGTGCTCAATTACCTCTACAAACACACCCAGCTGCAGGATACCTTCGGCGTGATCATGCTGGCGCTGGTGAACGGCGAACCGAAAGTTTTGTCCCTGCGGGATATGCTGGGCCACTACATCGACCATCAGGAAGACGTAGTCACCCGCCGCACCAAGTACGATCTGGATAAATCCCTGGCCCGGGCGCACATTTTGGAAGGCCTCATCAAGGCGCTGGATCATATCGACGAAATCGTGCGCATCATCCGGGGCAGCAAGGATACCGCCACCGCCAAGCTCACCCTGATGGAAACCTTCGCCTTCTCCGATAAGCAGGCCCAGGCCATTCTGGATATGCGTCTGGCCCGCCTCACCGGTCTGGAGAGGGATAAGCTGATGGCGGAATACGACGAACTGCTCCAGACCATCGCTCACCTGCAAGCCATGCTGGCCGACCGGGTGCTTTTGATGAGCGTGGTGAAGGAAGAACTTCTGCAGATTAAAAATAAGTTCAACGATCCCCGCCGCACCGAGCTTTCCACCATCGAAGGCGAAATCGATATTGCGGACCTCATCGCCGTGGACGACATGGTGGTGACCCTCACCCATTTTGGCTATGTGAAGCGCCTCAGCAAATCCACCTACCGGGCCCAGAACCGGGGCGGCAAGGGCGTGGCTGCCATGACCACAAGGGATGAAGACTACGCCGAATGCATCCGCATCGTCAACACCCACGAGCCCATTTTGTTCTTCACCAATCAGGGCCGTGTGTACAGCAAAACCTGCTATGAAATTCCCGAAGCCGGCCGCACAGCAAGGGGCACTGCCATCGTAAACCTGCTCAACCTGAACCCGGATGAAAAGGTGACCACCATCATCCCCATGCCGGAAATGGAAGACGGCAGCTACCTCATCATGGGTACCCGGGACGGCCTGATCAAAAAGACGGCGCTTTCCGAATTCCGGAACCTGCGCAAGTCCGGCCTCATCGCCATCGTGCTCAATGAAGGCGACGAGCTCATCGGCGTGGAACTGTGCAAGGAAAACGATGAACTGATGCTCTGCTCCAAGATGGGCAAGGCCATTCGCTTTGCGGAACGCCATGTGCGCGCCATGGGCCGCGCCAGCCACGGTGTGCATTCCATGAAGCTGGATGAAGGCGACGTGGTGACGGACCTGTGCGTCATCGAAGAGGGCGCCCATGTGCTGGCCATCACCGAAAACGGCTACGGCAAGCGTACAGAAGTGGATCAGTACCGGGAAACCAGCCGTAACGGCAAGGGCGTTATCGCCATGACGCTGACGGAAAAGACAGGCCTCTTGGTCGCCCAGCTGATGGTGCACGATGACGAAGATATCCTCCTCATCACCGACGACGGCACCATCATCCGCACCGCCGTTTCCGATATCCGCATCTGCGGCCGCGCCACCCAGGGCGTGCGCCTGATGCGCGTTGGCGAAGGCAGCCGCATTGTGGCCGTCGCCCGTGCCGAAAAGGAAGAGGAAGCAACGGAAGAAACCGTTGAAACGACGGAAGAGTAATAGTATTCGGGGGAAACCATTCTTTGTAGCCAAAGAACGGTTTCCCCCGTACCCCCTTCCAAGAAAGCTATTCGGGAACACAGAATCGGAACAAGCCATCTTCTTTTCCCGTATAACTGTGACAGGGTCACTTTGTTTGGCCAAATTAACAATCATATTCCCCAATTGGTTTTGGGGAGGGTGCGGGAGGGGCATTTTGACTCAAAATGCCCCTCCCGCAAAAAAAGAAAGGTTCTTATGACACAGAAACAAAAATCGCTCATTGGCGGCGTTTCCATTCTGGGCATTGCCGGGCTGATCTGCAAAATTGTAGGCGTGCTTTACCGCATCCCCCTGGCCCACCTCATCGGCCCCACCGGCATGGGCATTTACCACAAGGTATTCCCGGCCTATAATCTTTTGCTCACCATTTCCTCCGCCGGCATTCCGGTGGCCATTTCCCGGATGGTCAGCCATTATGTGACCAAGGATCAGCCGGGCAACGCCAGGCGCATTTTCCGCATGGCTCTTTCCATGCTGTGTGCACTGGGCCTTATCACCACCGTGCTTCTGATGGTGTTTTCCGGCTCCGTTGCTGCCTGGCAGGGAACCAAAGCCGCCGCCGCAGGGTATCTGTGCATTGCCCCCAGCCTGTTTTGTGTATGTGCCATGAGCGCCTACCGGGGCTACATGCAGGGTAAGCGCCACATGCTGCCCACCGCCATCTCCCAGCTGATTGAGCAGGTGGGCAAAGTGGCCATCGCCCTGCCCCTGGCAGCTGTCGGCATGGCAAAGGGTGGTGTGGCCTGGGGTGCAGCCGGCGCCTTGCTGGGTTCCACCATCGGGGAAGCCGCCGCCCTTTTGTACATGATGTGGCAGCACCGCCGTGCCGCAAAAGGCGAAGGCACCCTGCAAAGGGAAAGCGAAGAAATGCTGCACGGCAAAACCATTGCCCAGCGGCTGATTGCCGTTTCCATTCCCATTACGCTGGGCGCCTGCATTGTGCCCCTGGCCGGGTTTATCGACAGCGTGATGCTCACCCAGCTGATGGAAAAGGCCGGCATGGCAGCGGAAGATGCCCTGATCCGCTATGGCGCTTATTCCGGCCCGGTGCTGACCCTCATCAATGTGCCCACTGCCCTTGCCATGGCCATGAGCACCAACCTGGTGCCCTCCATTGCCTCCGGCCTGGCCCGGGGGGATATGGATTACGTAAAGCGTGAAACGGCCACCGGCCTGCGCCTGTCCACCGTCATCGGCTTTCCCTGCTCCATTGGTATGAGTTTGCTGGCCAAACCCCTTTTGTACCTGTGCTATCGCGGCAGCTACACCGCCCCCCAATTGGACGTGGCGGCCGAACTGCTCACCATATCCAGCCTGACCATCGTGCTCTTTACCATGGTGCAGGCCACCAGCGGCATTTTGCAGGGTGCCGGCAAGCAGCGCATTCCCATGTACACGCTGCTCATCGGCGTGGTGCTGAAAATTGCCCTGAACTACACACTGGTCGGCATTCCCGGGGTGGATATTCACGGTGCCCCCTGGGCCAGCCTGCTTTGCTACACCGCCAGCATGATCCCCAATCTCTATTTTGTCTGCAAGCATACCGGCTACCGTTTCCACCTTATGGACGTGCTTGTAAAGCCCCTCGGCTGCTCCGCCGTGATGGGCGGCGTGGTATTTGCCCTGTGGCATTTCCTGTTTGGTGATCCGGGCAAGCTCCACGGGGCCTGGCTGCTGGTTGGTATTTTGCTGTGCGTGATCGCGGGTGTGGCTGTATACGCTGCCCTGGCCATTTTCACCAAAACCATCCGCAAGGAAGATGTGCCGGCAAAGCTGAGGAGGTTTTTCAAATGAGCAAAATCACCGTTGTATCCCTGGGCCCCGGTTCCCGGGATCATCTGACGCTGGGGGCCCTGAACGCCCTGGAAAAAGCCGAAAAAGTGGTGCTTCGCACGGAAAAATGCGATGCTGCGGCATACATCCGGGAAAAAGGGATATCCTTTGATACGTTGGATCATCTCCACGAAAGCTGCGACGATTTTGAAGAACTGGCGGAATTGGCCGCCGCTGCCGTTCTGAAAGCCGGTGAAGCCTGTGATGTGTGCTATGCCGTGCTGGACGCCAGCCGGGACGAATCCGTCCGCTATCTGCTGGAAAAAGCGCCGGATGCGGTGCTGTTGCCCGGGCTGCCCCTGTCCGCCCCCTTCCTTAGCCGCCTGCCCCAAGAAAAAGTGGAAATCCAGACGGCCTCTGCCCTGCAGGTGACCGGCATGCAAAACCCGCTGCTCCTGCTGGAATTGGATTCCCGGATGCTGGCCGGGGAATGCAAATTGCAATTGCTCAGCTGGTACGATATGGACCTGCCCGTCTTTTTCTTTCCGCCCTCCGAAAGCGGCACCCGTCAGTGCATTTCCATTCCCCTTTGCGATATGGACCGGCAGAAGGCTTACGACCACACCGCCGCCCTGCTGATCCCGTCCCAGCCGCTGGACGGCAAAAAGCGCTATGATTTTTACGATCTGGTGCAGGTGATGGCTCTTTTGCGGGGCGAAAACGGCTGCCCCTGGGACCGGGAACAAACCCATGAAACCCTGCGTAAATACCTGATTGAAGAAGCCTACGAAACCGCCGCCGCCATTGACGACGAGGACTGGCTGAACGTGGCGGACGAGCTGGGCGACGTGCTCTTGCAGGTGGTATTTCAGGCCAATATCGGCAGCCAGTATGGCACGTTTGAACTATCGGACATCACCACCGCCATCTGCAAAAAAATGATTTCCCGGCACCGGCACATTTTCGGCAGCGATCACTGCGAAACCGCCCAGGACGTGGTGGACAACTGGGAAAAGATCAAGAAAGAAGAGCGGGGCTTTAAAACCCAAAGTGATGTGTTAAACGGCGTTTCCCGGGGCCTGGCCCCCCTGATGCGGGCCGGCAAAGTGCAGAAAAAAGCCCGTGACGTGGGCTTTGACTGGGACGATCCCCTGGAAGCACTGGAAAAAGTGCATGAGGAAGCGGACGAAGTAAAGGATGCCATCCGGGAAAAGGACCCTGCGCACCTGGAAGAAGAACTGGGCGATCTCTTCTTCGCCTGTGTGAATGTATCCCGCCTGTGCGGCGTGGAGGCCGAAACCGCCCTGCAGCAGGCCACGGAAAAGTTCATCAAACGCTTTACAGCCATGGAAAATGCGATTTTACTGGACGGAAAATCCTTGAAAGACTTGACATTATCGGAAATGGATGTATACTGGAATAGTAGCAAGCAAGGTCTGCAGTAAGCCTGCCGGACTTGTCATTTTTTAGAAACAGAATTTGGAGGTAACACCATGAACAAAACCGAACTGATCGTAGCTCTGGCTCAGAAGGCCGAGATCACCAAGAAAGATGCCGAAAAGGCCGTGAACGCTTTTGTGGATGTCGTGTGCGATGCCCTGAAGGCTGGCGAAAAAGTGCAGCTGGTTGGCTTTGGCACCTTCGAAGCCAAGGAACGTCCCGCCCGCGTGGCCCGCAACCCCCGCACCGGTGAAGAAATCACCATCGAAGCCAGCAAGACTGCTTCCTTCAAAGTGGGCAAGGCCCTCAAGGACAGCCTGAACTGACAAGCAAACTCAGGGCGTGCCAATAAGCACGTCCTTTTTTTCTCCCCGAAAGGAATTGTTTATATGCGATTGGATAAATACCTGAAAGTTTCCCGGATCATCAAGCGCCGCACTGTGGCCAAGGAAGCCTGCGACGGCGGCCGGGTATCCATCAACGGCAAGGTGGCCAAGGCCGGCGCCGAAGTGAAGGAAAACGATATTCTGGAAATCCGCTTCGGCAACCGGGTGGGCAAATACCGCATTGTGGACGTGCGCGAAGTGGTGCGCAAGGAAAACGCCGCCGAAATGTACGCCGTGCTGGAAGAAGACCCCATGGTGGCTGCGGAGAGGAATTAAAAAGAAAAGGCAAAGAATAATCGGGAGGAATGTTCTTTGGAGCCCAAAGAACACCCCTCCCGTACCCTCCCCAAGAAAGGCGATTGGGAAAATGCACAAATTATCTTTCTGCTGTGTGCCCATGCTGCAAACAAAAAGGAGGGGCAAGCCCCTCCAAAATTTCCTATCCATCTCAATTCTTCATTCTTCATTCTGAATTCTGAATTTCCCCTTCCCCTTTACTTCGCTTTCAGCACCTTCATCACAGGCTTGGCAATGAACACCGCCAGCACCATGCAGATGATGGTATCGGGAATGAGGTAGGTGCCGTTATACACAAGGCTGGGCCACAGATCCGTTTCCCAGAACATGTATCCTGCCAGCGTTGCGGACAACGCACGGCACAGCGCGGCCAGCGCCATGGAAGCATACAGCCCCCAGCTCTTGGGCAGACGTTTATACAGCCCGCAAAGCCCCAGTGCAGCAAAGGCCAGAATGTAGTCCAGCAAAAACTGCCATACATTCAAAAACCAGCCGCCCTGGAAATATTGCAGCACGCCATAGGCCATGCCGGCCAGCAAACCCGGACCCACGCCAAAGGCCGCGGAAAACAGCATCAAAGGCAGCATGCTGCCGGGGGTCACACTGCCGCCCTGGGGCATGCGGTACAGCCGGAAGCAGCTGAGCACAAAGGAAAGGGCGATGGCCAGGGCAGCGAAAGCGATGGTCTTGGCGTTCCACTTCTTCTGGCTCTTGCTGATCACGAACAGAATCACGGCCAGCATCACCATCACGGCCAGCGAAACCCATACCGTGCCCGGGGTTTCGGAGAATTTCTCCACCAATTCCTGTCCCCAGGTGGGAGCTGCTGCCGCCGCTTCTTCCGCCGCCTGTTCCATCAATTCCGGAGCAGGGGTCACAGGGACTTCGGCCACCAGTTCTTCGGCGTTTGCCGATGCGAGGAAAAGATTCATACAGGTTTCAACCTCCTTTTCTGTTGCATCCGGCATACAAAAACCCACACGCTGATCAGGCGTGTGGGAAACGGTATGACGCAAAATCATCTTTGCGTGCCGCTTCCCTTCGGTAGGATGATCTACACAGGTTCTAAGGGTTCTATCT
>JAFSGG010000046.1 GCA_017434775.1 Clostridia bacterium | reverse complement strand
GTGTTCTGGTTCTACCAGACCAACAAGTAAAACTCATTCCAGAATTAACTGTCGTTCTTTCCTCTTTCTCTGTATCGTTTTCAAGGTTCGCTGCTCGCTCCATCGGTTTTCCTTTCGGATCGCTTCTCGAAGCGTGCCTGATGATAATATCACCTTATTTTCGTCTTGTCAACCCCTTTTTTCAAATTTTTTTCAATCTTTTTTGCAAAAAAACAGGAAAGACCGCAATCTTTCCTGTTTTCTGTTGAATTTTCTGTTGAAAAATCAGGTTTTTTTGTTCTTCTTTTTCCGGATAATCACCACAATCACGACAATCACAGCGATGCCGGCCGCCCAGGGGAGCACCGATACAATGAAAATCAGTGCATCTTCCAGGAAATTCAGTGCAGACGATGCCATATCGCCGATACCGGCTGCAATCCTTTCGCCCAAAGTAGCTTCCCTGGTTTCCACCACCCTGGTTTCCTGTACATACACAGTGACCGTACTGTATGCCACGTCATCTTCAATGCCCTGCATCTGGCCGGTATACAGATCAATCAGATACTGGGTATCGGCAATGGAGGACTCAATTTCGATGAGATCGGACACATCGGTAGCCTGCGCCAGCAATTCCTGAAGGCGGGCCATTTTTTTCTGCTGCGTTTCCAGGCGGGCCGCCAGATCATAATACCGGTCTCCCGCATCCTCCACATGGCTGGAATAGGAAGTTATATTCCCTGCAATTTCTGCATTTTGCACAAAGGAATCCACTTGATCCGCCGGAATACGCAGGGTGAAACTGGCATTGCGAAGTGCATTTTCTGTATGATCGCCATACTGGGAATAGTAATCCACACGGCCGCCTGTGGCTTCCGTCAATTGCTGAACATGATCCACCACGTCATCAAAATGCATGGTTTTGATGGTCATATCCACACGTTTGATGAGCATGGGCTGCTTTTGCGCAGCAGCAGATGCGGAATCCGCCGTGGACATGCTGCGCATCATCACAGGCGCCGATTCTTCCACGGCGATCATATCATTGGAAGCACCCATGGCCGGTGCTTTATACATGACCGCACCGTTGACAGACGTATTTTTCGCCGCGGAATAGGTATACGACGTACCCTTTTCCTGCGTTGCCGAAACGGCCGGCCTGTCCCGGGTCATCAGGGTGCCGCCCACAATGAACACAAAGGCTGCTGCCACTGCCAACAGGGAACGGAGTGACTTCCTCTTTTGCTGCGTATTTTCCATTTCTTCCTCCTTCCGGATCTGCTGCCGCCAGGAAGAAGAAAAACTTTCCGGCACTTCCCCTTCTTCCGCTTTCAGATCCTTACACATCTGCACAAGGCAAGCGCAATCCGGACAAGAAGCCAGATGATTTTTCGCTTCCTGTGCCTGTGCTTCGTCCAATGTGCCGTCCAGATACTGATCGAGGCATCGGTTCAATTTTTCACAATCCATCATTTCTTGCCTCCTCCATTTCTTTGGACGTTCTGAAAGGGAAAAAGTTCCGCATGTTTTTGCAAAATTTCCGAAAGTTCTTTCCGGGCCCGGTTCAGCCGGCTCTTTACCGTGCCAAGGCTCAGTTTCAGCGTATCGGCCAGCTCTTCATAGCTGAACCCCTGCATATCCCGTAGCACGATCAATTGCCGGTAATCCTCCTTCAATTGCTTCAGGGCCGCATGCAAAAGCCGCATGCGTTCCCGGTTTTCCAATTGCTGATAAGGCCCGGCTGCACGATCCACCGCTTCAAAGCCCGATTCTTCCTGAATACCGTCCAGCGAAACCACATTCTTCTGCTTACGCAAATAATCGTTACAGCAGTTCATGGCAATGCGGATGATCCATGTAGAAAAAGCCGCATCCCCCCGGAAAGAATCAAAAGAGCGAAAAGCCCGGAGCATGGCTTCCTGGGCACAATCTTCCGCATCCTGCTGATTGCCCAGCATGCGCAGGCAGGTGAAATACACCTGTTTTTCGCAGGGGGCTGCCAACATTTCAAAACGATCGGCTTTGGTTTTTCGGTTAAAGAGATGAATTTCGATAGCGCATCACTTCCGATCATGATTGTGTAAATGCAATGAAAAGGAGCATTATCCCAAACCCCTCCGCCATATTGGACGCACGCGACGGAAAAAAGTTCCGCGATTTTGAAAATTCTTCACTCTGCAATTTTCTCAAAGCGATGAACGGTTTTTCCATGAACCGTTACCGTTTCATTCCACATGGCCGCAGGGCGCACCCACATTTCTTTTGTGCCGTACAGTGCCTGATAGATCACCATGGGCTCCAGTGTTTCGGAATGCAGGCAAAGCCCCTCCGCCCGGTACATATTTCCTTTATAATGGCGGTACAGGCCGCAAGGAATCCGCCTGCGCATGCTTTCCAGCTTCAGGAAGGGTAAAATCTCCCGCAGGTGGGGCATAAAAGAAAAAGCTTCCCACTCCCCCGGCTCACAAGGAATATCCTCCGGCAAAAGCCAAAGGGCACCGTCCACCTCCTCCGGCTGAAAATGCATGGATTCCATCGGCACATCCTGCCGGATCAAAAATACATCCCGGATGAAGGTTTGCTCCACTTTGTGATGTAAAAGCCGGGCGTTTTCCATATCCGGCACAAAGCCCAGTTCTTCCTGCACCTCCCGGACGCAAGCTTGCTGAATGGTTTCCCCGGCCAGCACCGCGCCGCCGGTGGGATACCACAGAATATTGGGATACAGTTTCTTGCGAAGGGCACGTTTTTGCAGCAAAATTTCGCCCCGGCTGTTAAGGAAAAGCGCTTCCACCACCCGGTGATAACGCCCTTCCGGCGTTTTTTCCCCGCGGCACATGGATTCGCCGGTCAGGCGACCATCCGCGTCATAAAGATCCCACAATTCCATCGGTTCACCTTATTTCCGGGGCGGAATTTCGCCCACACCGTTCAAAACATAATGGGGACGGTACGGGAAGCGGTTCATTTCTTCAATGGTGGTCACACCACTGAGCACCAGCACCGTATCCAGACCCGTTTCCACACCGGCCACAATATCCGTATCCATCCGGTCCCCCACCATCACCGCTTCTGCGGAATGGCAGCCCAGCAATTTCAGACCCGTGCGCATCATCAGCGGATTGGGCTTGCCCACAAAATAAGCCTTGCAGCCGGTGGTCAGTTCAATGGGCGAAACCAAAGCCCGGCAGGCAGGAATGATGCCCTTTTCGGAAGGGCCGGTCATATCCGTATTGGTGCCGATCAGCCGGGCACCTTTCTGCACAAAATGGACCGCCTTCAGAATGCTTTCATAATTATAGTTGCTGGTT
>JAFSGG010000045.1 GCA_017434775.1 Clostridia bacterium | reverse complement strand
GTTCCGGTCCCCGCAATGGTCTGGGGGAACTCTTCCTGCCCGAGAATGAGCCGGGCTCCTCCATCATGCCGGGTAAGGTCAACCCCACCCAGTGCGAGGCGGTGACCATGGTGGCGGTGCAGGTGATGGGCAACGACGTGGCGGTGGGCCTTGCCGCCAGCCAGGGTAACTTTGAACTAAACGTTTTCATGCCGGTACTGATTTACAATTTCCTTCAGTCGGTCAGGCTGCTGGCCGATTCTCTGCGCTCTTTCGACAAAAACTGCGCCGCCGGCATCACCGCCAACAAGGAAAAAATGCACCATAACCTGTACAATTCCCTCATGCTGGTCACGGCGCTGAACCCCTATATCGGTTACGATAACGCCGCCAAGACCGCCAAGAAGGCTTATAAGGAAAACATCTCCCTGAAAGAAGCCTGCGTGGAACTGGGCTTCCTCACCGCCGAAAAATTTGACGAAGTGTTCAAACCCGAAGAGATGTGCTGATAAGGAGTTTATCGCTATGATTTACAGCTATTATCCGGGCTGCACCCTGAAGGACCGGGCGAAGGAACTGGACAAATACGCCCGGGCATCTGCTGCGGCACTGGGGCTGGAACTGAAGGAACTGAAGGAATGGCAGTGCTGCGGCGCTGTGTATCCTGCTGCTTCCGATGAAATTGCGCCTCGTCTCAGTGCCGTACGCGCCCTGATGAATGCGGAAGAAAAGAAGCTGGTCACCATGTGCTCCGCCTGCCATCATGTGCTCAAGCGCACCAATTTTGACTGGAGAAATGATGAAACCTTCCGCACCCGGGCCACCAATTACATGCAGCCCGAAACGCCCTATGACGGCAGCGTGAAGGTGATTCATTTTCTGGAATTGCTCCGGGATGAAATCGGCTTTGATGCACTGAAGAAAAAGGCAGTGAATCCCCTCACCGGCCGCAAGATCGGCGCTTTTTACGGATGCCTGCTGCTGCGCCCCGGCAAGGTGCTCTCCTTTGATGACCCGGAAAACCCCACCATCATGGAAGATTTTATCCGCGCCCTTGGCGCAGAACCGATGAGCTATCCCTACCGTAACGAATGCTGCGGTGCCTATGTGGCCCTGGAAAATAAGCAGAGCGCCGAAACCCAGGTGGAACGGGCGCTGAACTCCGCCGTGGCCGCCGGCTGCGAAGAAATGATCACCGCCTGCCCCCTGTGCATGTACAACCTGGTGGAAAACGCCACGGCCCACAAGCTGCCGGTGAAATATTTCACCGAACTGCTGGCCGAAGCGCTGGGTGTAAAGGAGGGTTAAGCCATGGAAAACAACGCTCGTTTTCTCACCGAAACCGTCCTTCGTATCAGCGGCGTGGACCCCAGAAAGTGCATGAAGTGCGGCAAATGCTCCGGCACCTGCCCCAACTATGACGCCATGGAATACCACCCCCATCAGTTTGTGAGCATGGTGGAAAAAGGCCAGATTGAAAAGCTGATGAACAGCGATTCCATCTACCTGTGCCTTTCCTGCATGGCTTGCGTGGAGCGCTGCCCCCGGAACGTGGCCCCTGGCAAATTGGTGGGCGCCGTGGCCCAGATGAAGCTGCGCCAGCAGGATGGAAACCGGAAAAACGGCAACCACATCGCTGCCTTTGCCGATGAAAAGGTGCCCCAGCAGCTGCTCATGGCGGCCATGCGTAAATACAGAAAGTAAGGAGGAAAACCACAATGCTCAAAATCGGCGTATTTGTCTGCTGGTGCGGCTCCAACATTGCCGGTACCGTGGACGTGGAAGCCGTTTCCGAGGCAATGAAAACCGTTCCCGGCGTGGTATTCTCCACCCATTATCAATACATGTGCTCCGCGGCGGGCCAGAAAATGATTGCCGATGCCATCCATGAATATCATCTGGACGGCATTGTGGTGGCCAGCTGTTCCCCTCGCATGCACGAAAACACTTTCCGCAAAACCGCCCAGGCCGCCGGGCTGAACCCCTACATGGTGGAAATTGCCAACATCCGCGAGCAGTGCTCCTGGATCCATAAAGAGAAGGAAGAGGGCACGAAAAAAGCCATCGTGCTGGCCAAGGCTGCCGTGGCCAAGCTCCTGCACAACACCCCCCTCCAGGCCGGCACCAGCGCCGTTACCAAGCGATGCCTGGTGATCGGCGGCGGCATTGCCGGTATCCAGACCGCGCTGGACGTGGCCGACGCCGGGTTCGAAGTGGATATTGTGGAGCAGCGGCCCACCATCGGCGGCCGCATGGCCCAGCTGGATAAAACCTTCCCCACCCTGGACTGCTCCGCCTGCATCCTGACCCCCAAGATGGTGGAAGCCGCTCAGAATGAAAAGATCAACATTATTTCCTACGCCAAGGTGGAAAAAGTAGAGGGCTTTGTGGGCAATTTCCGGGCCACCATCCGCAAAAAAGCCCGCTATATTGACGAAAACAAATGCACCGGCTGCGGCCTGTGCATGCAGAAGTGCCCCTCCAAAAAGGGCAAGGACGAATTCAACATGGATATGAATAACCGTCCCGCCATCTACATCCCCTTTGCCCAGGCCATCCCCAATGTGGCGGTGATCGACCCGGAACAGTGCATCAAACTGAAAACCGGCAAATGCGGCCTGTGCGAAAAGGTGTGCTCCGCCGGCGCCATCCAATATCAGCAAAAGGATGAACGGATGGAGCGGGAATACGGCGCCATCGTGGTGGCCACCGGCTTCAAACCCATGGATCCTTCTCCCCTTAATGAATACGGCTATGCGGAAAACAAGGACGTCATCACTTCCCTGGAACTGGAACGCCTCATGAACGCCGCCGGCCCCACCAAGGGCACCCTCCTTCGCCCCTCTGACCTCAAACACCCCCACGAAATTGTGTTCATTCAGTGCGTAGGTTCCCGCTGCGATGAAAACACCAAACGCGGCAAGCCCTACTGCTCCAAAATCTGCTGCATGTACACCGCCAAGCACGCCATGCTCATCCGGGATAAATACCCGGACACCAAGGTGCATGTGTTCTACATCGACGTGCGCACCCCCGGCAAGAACTTTGACGAATTCTACCGCCGGGCGGTGGAACAATACGGCGTAAATTACATCAAGGGCATGGTGGGCAAAGTGGCCAAAGAAGGCGACAAGCTGATGGTGCGCGGCAGCGATCTGCTGAGTAACGAACAGGTGGAAATTGCGGCCGACCTGGTGGTGCTGGCCACCGCCATCGAGCCCGATCCCTCCGCCCGTTCCATCGGCACCATGCTGACCGCCTCCATGGATACCAACGATTTCTTCACCGAAGCCCATGCCAAGCTCCGCCCCGTGGAAAGCCCCACCGCCGGCATATTCCTCTCCGGCGTAGCTCAAGGCCCCAAGGACGTGCCCGAAACCGTGGCCCAGGCCAGCGCCGCCGCTTCCAAAGTGATCGGGCTGCTGGCGAAAGATCACCTGGTCACCAATCCTTGCGTGGCAGGCTCCGATGAGCTGCTGTGCAACGGCTGCTCCCAGTGCGAAAAGGTGTGCCCCTACGGCGCCATTACCTATGAAAATAAGGAAGTGCGTGGCCCCGGCGTGCGGGAAG
>JAFSGG010000044.1 GCA_017434775.1 Clostridia bacterium | reverse complement strand
GCCCTGGGCCATGGCCGGCAGATCGGCCGTGCAGTCCAGGGTGTATTCGGCCGCTTCCAGAGGCAGGGTGACGGGCTCATTTTCGGTGACCGTCAGCTTGAACAGGTAGTTGCTGCCGTCGGGCACGCCCAGGTAATAGGTGCCGGCGGCATCCACGGTGAATTCGGAAATATAGAGGGAATTTTTGATGGATTCCACTTCGGTATTTGCGATGATTTCACCGTCGGCATTGTAGAGGGCAAATTGCCGTCCGTCACCGCCGGACACCCACCAGAATTTAATATTGGCAGCATCGGCGGTGGTGAAGCGGACGGAATTGATCATGCCCTTGCCGGGCTGGGTTTTGCCACCGAAATTCAGGCGTTGGGTGGCATAATAGCCGTCGTCGAAATTCTTTTCGCTGCCGTCGATTTTGTTCTTGGCGGAATACATGATGGTGAAGAAATCCTTGAAGGTTTCGCTGTCGCCGTCCTGCTTTTCGCCCTGGGCCATGGCCGGCAGATCGGCCGTGCAGTCCAGGGTGTATTCCGCCGCATGCGCTGCTGCTGCAAAGAGCAGGGTACACAGCAGAATCAGGAGAAATAAGGTTTTTTTGCTGATAGCGTTTTTCATGGAATAAGCCCCCTTTGGATGAATATAACGTTGTTCAACGATACAATAAATATAGCACATTTTTATTTAAAAAGGAAGTATTTTAACAAAGAAAGGACAAAAAAACCGGCACAATGGCCGGTTAAGGGGCTTGACCCGGAAGACGGATGGGAAGGTTTGGCTTAGGCAAAGGAACGATGGTCTGTACCGGTGGTGCGGAAGGGGGCTGAGGGGCGCTGGGCTGGGCAGGAATGTGCACCCATGCTATCACGCCTGCCAGAAGCAGCAAAGCCACTCCCCAGGCGATGATGCGGTTTCTGCGGACGTTTTTTTTCTTTTCAGTCGCAGCATGGATAATATCCGGACTGTGAAGCGTGATTTTGCCAGCCTTGAAGGAAATAGCCTTGGTGGGGCAGGCGGTTATACACTTGCCGCAATGGATGCATTCCCGGTCGCCTACTTTTTTTATGTCCATGGGGCATACGCCTACGCAGCGGCCGCAATCGGTGCATTTTGTCTGCTCCACTTTTACGCCGATAAAAGCAAACTTGGCAAAAAGACCATACAAGGCACCCAAAGGGCACAGAAAGCGGCAGAAAGCCCGGTAGATAAAGATGCAGGCCGCAACCACCGCCAGCAGGATGATGAACTTCCGGGTGAACAGGGATCCCAGCATGGCAAACAGGTTTTCATTGGCCGGATGGCTCATGAGCCCCACAGCCCCTTCCAGCGTACCGGCCGGGCAGATGTATTTGCAGAATGCAGGTACGGGATAATATTGCAGGCCGTACCACAGGGGAATGATCACCACAAAGATGAACAGAATTACATATTTTAAAGAACTGAGGATCCGGGTGATGCGATTCTTGCGCAGTTTGGGCGTGGGAATTTTGTGAAGCAGATCCTGAATCAGGCCGAAGGGACACAGGAAGCCGCAGATGGTTCGGCCAAGGATCAGACCGCTGAGCATCAGGATGCCCAGCACATAGGTGGGCGTTCGGGCACCGGAAGAAGCAATGGCGTTTTGCAGCGCACCAAGCGGACAGGAAGAAACGGCGCCGGGGCAGGAATAGCAGTTAAGCCCGGGGAGACAGAGCATTTTGCCATTGCCGGTATAGATATTGCCGGTGATGAAGCCTTTGACATGGGCATTGTGTAAGAGGGCGGCGTAGAGCTGGATGAGCCTGCGCTGGGTGGGCAGGTATCTTTTCAGACGGCGGAAGAAATTAACCAAGGCCGATACACTCCGTGCAGATTTTTATGGCTTTGGACAGCATATCCTGCAGGCCGCCGTTCATGGCACCCAGCACAATGAACAGCAGGGCAACGGACAGGATTGCAATGCGAACAACCGCAGTGGAAACCGGTTTCTTTTCGGTGCATGCATCGGGCTTATCCCGGGAAACAGAACGCAGAAGAATGCATTCTTTTTCCCGGCTGCGGTCGCAGCAGACGAAAGCAATGTACAGAATCAGCCCGGCTCCAATCAGCGCCGGTGTTGTATGCAGGAGCATGTTTCCAAGAACCATATCCAGATCCCAGGAACGGAAGTTTTCCTGGTTCAGAAGGAAAACAAGACACCAGACAATGCAAAGCAGGACGCCGCCTGTTGCAAGGAGGCCGATGAAGCGGCGCTTTTTTTCTTCCTGCTGTGCTTCAGGGGGCAGGGTGGATAGGCGTTTCTTCATCAGGCGCAGCCTGTTTTCAACAGAAAGGGGCACAGATGGGTTTTGCATGGGATGCACGGCGTGGAGTAAAAGCGAAAGCACAATCAGGGAAAGGCAGCCCATCAGTACTGGTGCAGCCTGCAGCAGGGATTGAGTTACTTTTTCCGCACTGAACAGGGGCTTTGTATCCTGTTGATACAAGGCCATGCACTGATAGCCGATAACTGTCAGAAACAGAAACACAGCTATGGCGGTCAGCCAGCGGAGGGTAAAGAATAGTTTCTTTTTCATGCGATCCTCGAAAGATGATTTTCATCGGGAGAAAGTCTCCCTTTGTGCCTATTGTAGCATTTTCGCAGCTATGCGTCAATGAAGGAAGTCGGGCGGAGGAATGAACAGGGCCCTTGGCATTCTCTGTGCCCGGAAGGCGATGAATGAAATGCAGATGAAATATCTGTTTCTGCATGCAGCGATAAGAAACAAAAAGAAACCCATTCGTGGCGTAAAGAAAAAAACGGCACGGCAGAAAATAAATTTTCTCCGTTGCCGTTTCTTTGTTTCCCCCCCTGATGCATGGCATCCGATAGGTGGCTGTGAGCCGCCGGCCCGTGAATGACGATTGTTTTAAAGCTTCGGCGGGATATTGCATGGAAGAAGCGTTGCAGTATTTGCAGGAAAGGATCGGGGCAATGATTCAAGTGAGGTGCAGGTATGAAACCTTGCAGGGCTCCCCTTAATCCAGATACCGGCAGGCGGCCATGGCGGCGATGGCGCCGTCGGAAGCGGCGGTGACCACCTGACGGATGCCCTTGGCCCGGCAATCACCGGCCACAAAGAGACCGGGGGTTTTCGTGGCGCAGTCTTCTGCTGCATCGAAATAGCCCCAACTGTTCAGCTTGGCAAAGGACTGGAATGCATCGTTTTCCGGCACAAGGCCAACGGCCAGGAAAGCGCCGTCAACGGGCAAAAGGGTTTCTTCGCCGTTTTCTTTGCGAAGGGTGAGGCCGGTGAGGGAACCGTTATTGACCTGATAAGCGGTGACAATGGTGCTGAAATGCACATGTACGTTGCTTTTTTCCATCAGTGCATCGGCCAATTTTTTTTCGCCGGTGAAGGTGGGCAGATTCTGGACGACGGTGACGCTTTTGCAAATTTCGCTCAGCAGCAAGGCTTCCTGCAGGGCGGAATTGCCGCCGCCCACCATGGCCACGTCCTGCCCGGCGTAGAATGCACCGTCGCATACGGCGCAAAAGGAAAGGCCGCTGCCGATCAGCTCCTCTTCATTTTCCAGGCCCAGCATGCGGTGTTTTACGCCGGTGGCAAGGATCACGGCTTTGCTCTCGAACACGCTTTCTTCTTCCGTATAGGCACGGAAAAGATCGCCGTCCTTTTCCAGACGGATCACTTTTTCCATTTCCATATCGGCCCCCAGGTTCATGGCCTGTTCCGTCAGCTGTTCGGCAAATGCAGCGCCGCTGATTTCCTGAAAGCCGGGGATATTTTCCACCTTGGGGGAGAAGGCAATCTGGCCGCCGAAACCGCCTTTTTCGATGACCAGTACCTTTTTTCCGGCACGAAGGGCATAAATGGCTGCGGTAAGGCCTGCAGGGCCGCCGCCTACGATGAGGATATCATGCATGGCAATGCTTCCTTTCTACGGTAAATCAGCCGGGCAAAAGCGCCCGGCTGATGTTGATTTTGAAAAGATTACAGGCTGGCCAGATACTTTTTGATTTCCGGCACGCCGTAGTAGGTGACGAAGTTTTCTGCATCGGCCACCACCAGGGTGGGAGCGCCCTTGATGCCATACTGCTTGCACAGATCCACATGTTCATCGGCAATCAGCTTTTCGTAGGCAACATTGGCTTTGCCCAGCAGGCTTTCGGCCACGCGGCAGTTGGGGCAGGTGACCCGGGAGAAGAGCATCACTTTGGCGTCCTGCTTCACCTGAACGGTTTCCACTGCTCTTTTCACAGCTTCCACGATGGGCTGGAAGAAGGATTTTTTCAGGGAAGAATTGCCTACATTGTACACCTTGCGGTCCTTGAATTCCTGGCTCTTACCGTCGTTCCAGCTCTGCACGGGGCGATAGTAACCGGTGATGCGGCTGTACACTTCGGTCTTGCGTCCACAGTGAGGGCAGGTGTACTGTTCGCCGGTGAGGTAGCCGTGATCAGCGCAGACGGAATAGGTGGGGCTCATGGTGTAGTAAGGCAGCTTGAAGTTTTCGGCAATCTTGCGTACCAGATCCGCAGCGGCTTTCCAGTCGGGCAGTTTTTCGCCCAGGAATGCATGGAACACGGTGCCGGAGGTATAGCGGGTCTGCAATTCATCCTGCACTTCCAGGGCGGAGAAGATATCTTCGGTGTAGCCCACGGGCAGGTGAGAGGAGTTGGTGTAGTAGGGCGTACCGTTTTCGTTGGCGGTGATGATATCGGGATACTGCTCCTTATCGTGCTTGGCGAAACGGTAGGTGGTGGATTCGGCAGGGGTGGCTTCCAGGTTGTACAGATCGCCGTACTTTTCCTGATAGTCGCTGAGGCGTTCCCGCATATGATCCAGCACTTCCTGGGCGAACTTCTGGGTCTTTTCGTTGGTGAGGTCCGCCTGCAGCCACTTGGCGTTCAGGCCCACTTCGTTCATGCCGATGAGACCGATGGTGGAGAAGTGGTTGGTGAAGGTGCCAAGATAGCGTTTGGTGTAAGGATACAGGCCGTTTTCCAGCAGCTGGGTGATCACCTGACGCTTGGTCTTCAGGCTGCGGGCAGCGATATCCATCAGCTTGTCCAGCTGCTTGTAGAAATCCTGTTCGTCCTTGGCCAGGTAGGCAATGCGGGGCAGGTTGATGGTGACTACGCCGATGGAACCGGTGGATTCACCGGAGCCGAAGAAACCGCCGCTCTTTTTGCGCAGTTCACGCAGATCCAGCCGCAGACGGCAGCACATGGAGCGCACGTCGGAAGGTTCCATATCGGAATTGATGTAGTTGGAGAAATAGGGGGTGCCGTACTTGGCGGTCATTTCAAAGAGGAGCTTATTGTTTTCGGTTTCGCTCCAGTCAAAATCCCGGGTGATGGAGTAGGTGGGGATGGGGTACTGGAAGCCGCGGCCGTTGGCGTCGCCTTCGATCATGATTTCGATGAAGGCTTTGTTCACCATGTCCATTTCCTTTTTGCAGTCGCCGTAGGTGAAATCCATTTCCTTGCCGCCTACGATGGCCGGCTGGTCTTTGAGGTCATTGGGAACCGTCCAGTCCAGCGTGATATTGGAGAAGGGAGCCTGGGTGCCCCAGCGGGAGGGGGTATTCACGCCGTAAACGAAGGACTGGATGCACTGCTTCACTTCCTTCTGGCTCAGGTTATCCACCTTTACAAAGGGAGCCAGATAAGTAT
>JAFSGG010000043.1 GCA_017434775.1 Clostridia bacterium | reverse complement strand
CTGTGGAACAAAAAGACGGTGAAATTGCTGCTCTGACCGTGGAGAAGGAAGCCCTGACGGCGGAAAAAGAACAGCTGGCTTTGGATTATGCCGCAGCTGTGGAACAAAAAGACGGTGAAATTGCTGCTCTGACCGTGGAGAAGGAAGCCCTGACGGCGGAAAAAGAACAGCTGGCTTTGGATTATGCCGCAGCTGTGGAACAAAAAGACGGTGAGATTACTGCCCTGACGGCGGATAAGGAAGCCCTGACGGCGGAAAAGGAACAGCTTGTTTTGGATCATGCCGCAGCTGTGGAACAAAAAGACGGCGAGATTGCTGTCTTAACCGCAGAGAAGGAAGCTCTGGTTGCGGAAAAAGAAAAACTGACCACGGATTACGAAGCGGCTATTGCAGAAAAAGACAACACCATTGCCCAGCTGCAGGGGCAGCTGGATGCTCCCGCTGTGCCGGAGACCAAGGCAGATACGATTGAAGAAGCAATCGTAGGTGATTGGGTCATGTCCTGGGATAGTGAAGGTATTGCTGCTGTGCTGAATGCTGATCCCGATCAGGTTGAAGATTTCAGAGCCATGGGTGTTGAAGTGATGATGTCCTTTGACGGAAAGGGCATTTCCACGCTGTCCGTATGGGTTTTGGGTCAGCGTCTGGAAGATTCGGTGGCCCATGCCAGTTATGAAATCATGGGCGATCAGATTCGCACCGGCAGCAAGACCCATGGCCTTCAGATTGAAGGGGATACCATGACGCTGGTGACGGACAAGGGAACGGTTATCCTGAATCGGAAATAATGCTGTTCTTTCAGCCTTGCTCCTGAAAAGGAGCAGGGCTTTTTTGATGGATTCTATTGACAAAAACCCCTGCATCCGGTGTATAATAAAGTGTTATTGCAATTTGAGAGGGGAATGGGAACATGGAGCCGTAATACGCACTCCCGATACCATTTTATAAGACGATTGAAGGAGTGAAAAATACCATGACCGATTTGGAAAGAGAAGTTGCGTGCCGACGCACATTTGCCATTATCAGCCATCCCGACGCCGGTAAAACCACCCTGACGGAAAAACTGCTGCTCTACGGCGGAGCCATCCGCCAGGCCGGCAGCGTAAAGGCCCGCCGCGCCGAACGCCACGCCACCTCCGACTGGATGGAAATTGAAAAGCAGAGAGGCATTTCCGTGACCTCCTCTGCCATGCAGTTTGATTTTGACGGCTATCACATCAACATTCTGGATACCCCCGGCCATCAGGATTTTTCCGAAGATACCTACCGTGTGCTGGTGGCAGCGGACAGCGCCGTCATGCTGATTGACGCCGCCAAGGGTGTGGAAGAACAGACGGTGAAGCTGTTTAAAGTGTGCCGCATGCGCAATATTCCCATTTTTACCTTCGTCAATAAGATGGACCGTGCCGCCAAGGATCCCTTCGCCCTGATGGAAGAAATTGAGCAGGTGCTGGGCATCCGTGCCTGCCCCATCAACTGGCCCATTGGCGTGGACGGGGATTTCCAGGGGGTCTATCACCGGGACGAAAAAAATGTGGAACTGTATTTCGGCGGCAATCACGGCGCTTCCAAGGTGGAAAAGACCGTTATTTCCGTGGATGACCCGGCCTTTGAAACGGTGTTGAGTCAGCATTATCGGGATCGGCTGGCGGAAGAAATTGAACTGCTGGACGAAGCTGGCGATGCATTTGATCTGGACGCCGTGCGCAAAGGGGAACTGACCCCCATGTTCTTTGGCTCTGCCGTGACCAACTTTGGCGTGGAGCCTTTCCTGTACCGGTTCCTGCGCTATACCGAACGGCCTTTGCCCCGGGAAAGCGATCAGGGCATGATTGAACCCGAAGAAGAAAATTTCTCCGGCTTCATTTTCAAAATTCAGGCCAATATGAACCCGGCCCACCGGGACCGGCTGGCCTTCCTGCGGGTGGTGAGCGGCACATTCGAAAAGGGCATGAATGTGTGGCATTCCGGCACCAACAAGGAAATCCAGGTGAAACAGCCCCAACAATTCATGGCTGATGAACGCGAAGGTGTTACCAAAGCGTACCCGGGTGATATCATTGGTCTTTTCGATCCCGGCATTTACCGCCTGGGGGACACCCTGTGCACCGGCAAAAAGGTGCGGTTTGAAAAAATTCCCGTGTTTGCCCCGGAACGCTTTGCCCGGGTACGCCCCTTGGACAGCATGAAGCGTAAGCAGTTCGTCAAGGGCATCACCCAGCTGGCCGAAGAAGGCGCCATCCAGACCTTCCGCCGCAACGAAACCGGCCTGGAAGAATTTATCGTGGGTGTGGTGGGTGAACTGCAGTTTGACGTGCTTACCTATCGCTTAAAAAGCGAATACAGCGTGGATCTGGTGATGGAACGGCTGGGCTATCGCTTCGTTCGCTGGATCGTGGAAAGCGATCAGAAGCCGGAAGATTTGCAGCTGACCAGCACCACCGCCCGGGGCTTTGACAGCATTGATCAGCCTGTGCTCTTCTTTGAAAACGATTGGAGCATTCGCCTGGCTGGGGAAAAGAATAAAAATCTGGTGCTCAGCGAAATCGCTCCCCGGAAAGCGGAAAAGTAAGGGGAACGGGAACGGTTTGTGGGGCTTTGCCCCACGCCCCACAAGGGACATTGTCCCTTGACCCACCCTGCGGATGGGGTTGACGGCGTACACAAACTGTGTGCCGCTGCTGAAATAACCTCACATAAAAGGGAAGAATACAGCAACCATCCAACGGATAAGCACACCTTCATCTATTCCGAAATCATGTTCTATCTAAATTCTGAATTCTGAATTCCGAATTCCGAATTATACTTCCCTCCACGGGCTGGCGGCGTTCGCCGCCTGCCGGATGCTTTTGCATCCGGGGAAAATACAGAAAATGGCGAGAGAGAAAACGAGTTTTCTCCTTCGCCATTTTTGTATTTTCATTACGCCCGTGGAGGCGTTGATTTGCGTTGTTCGTGCAGTTTTTTTCGAAAAGAACAAACGAAGAAAGAAGGACGGCCAATGGCCGCCCCTACGGTATTTGTTTCCTCTTGTTTCGTGCGGAAAAGCGTTTGTTTTATCGTAGTGCTCTATCGCGAAGATGGGTGCAGGGGCAATGCTCCTGCCGGGGGGTACAGGGGGCGAGGAGCCCCCTGCTTCGCTTATTCCCTATGCTTTACGCGGAAGTGTGTCCGTTTCACAAGCCGCATACTTCACGGGGAGCAGGGAGAGCACCCTGCTTCACTCAGTCAAAATACACGGGCTGGCCGGTTTTGGCGGAGGTATAGATGGCTTCCAGAATGCGGGTAACACAGGCGGCCTGTTCCGGGGTGACGCACAGTTCGCCCTTGCCAAGAACGGCATGGAGGAAGGTGCGGTTTTCGATATCCTGGGGGCGCTCGCTGCCGTTGCCTTCATAGAAAGCAGCGCCGCCGGCCTTGAAATCGGGGTTCATGGTATACTGACGGCCGCAGGAAACGCCGTTGATGGTGAGTTTTCCGCCGTGCATATCGGCGCCGGCTTTATCGCCGCAGAGCACGGTGCAGGCTTCTTCCACTTCCAGGCTGTTGAGGGCCCAGGAAGCGTTTACCTGAATGGTGGCGCCGTTTTCCATCACCACGAAGCCGAAAGCGCTGTCTTCCACGGTGAATTTTTCGGGATCCCAGTCCCCCCAGGCGTTGCCGGAGCGGGTCTGATCGTTGAGCTTATGGTAGGTGGTGCCCACGGCATATTTGGGCTTATAATTGTTCATGGTCCACAGGGTCAGATCCAGGGCGTGGGTGCCGATATCGATGAGAGGGCCGCCGCCCTGTTCGTATTCATTGAGGAAAACGCCCCAGGTGGGCACGGCACGGCGACGGATGGCGTTGGCCTTGGCAAAGTACACTTCGCCCAGTTCGTCCTTTTCGCAGATTTCTTTGAGGTACAGGCTGTCGGGGCGGTAACGGTTCTGATAGCCGATGGAGAGAATTTTGCCGGTGCGCTTCTGGGCATCCACCATCTTCAGCGCTTCTTCGTAATTGATGGCCATGGGCTTTTCGCACAGCACATGCTTGCCGCTTTCCAGGGCAGCTACGGTAATCTCGGAATGGCTGCGGTTGGGCGTGCAAACGAAGACCACGTCCAGATCTTCCTTCAAAAGTTCCCGGTAATCGGTGAATACCCTGGCGTTGGGGGTGCCATACTTTTCGCAGGCTTCCTTTGCTCTTTCTTCGATCAGGTCGCAGAATGCCACCATTTCTGCCAGCCCCACCTTCTGGGTGGAGGGCAGATGTTTGCCGTTGGCGATGCCGCCGCAGCCGATGATGCCCGCTTTCAGTTTTGCCACAATGATTTTCCTCCTTATGTGTGCCGGACGGTCAGGAAAACAGCCGTCTGGTCATTTTCTTTTTGCGTTTGCTCCGGTGAAACAGGGATGGTATTTTTTCCTTCTTTTCTTTCATGGGAACGGCACCTCCTTTTAGGGAAAGGGTGTGCCAAAAGGAAAGAATTTATGCTTCGATGCGGATGACCTGGCCGGCTTTGTGGGGGAAGGTGCGGCCGTCGGAGAGATGCAGAATGCCCTCCTTATCCGCAGTAATGACGGCTTCTTTCAGCATGCCTTTTTCCCATACAATATCCACGGTGTAGCCGCCCCGGGCGCGAAGCCCCCGGACGCTGCCATTTTTCCATTTGTCCGGCAAGGCCGGCAGCAGGCGGAGGAATCCTTCCTGGCTTTGCAAAAGCATTTCCGCCATGCCGGCGCAGGCGCCGAAATTGCCGTCAATCTGGAAGGGCGGATGAGCGTCAAACAGGTTCAGGTACGTGCCGCCGCCGCGGTAAGGCTCGCAGCCGGGTTTTCTGCCTTCCACCACTTTCAATTGATCATCAATCAATTTCAGGGCATGATTGCCGTCCCGCAGCCGCGCCCACTGATTGATGCGCCAGCCCATAGCCCAGCCGGTGGATTCATCCCCCCGGCGCAAAAGGCTTTGCTTGCAGGCCTCGGCCCATTCGGGGGTAGTATCCAGGGTGATGGAATGGCCGGGATGCAGGCCGTACAGGTGGGAAATGTGGCGGTGATGGATTTCCTTTTCGTCAAAATTTTCGTTCCATTCCAAGAGTTCGCCGTCTTTGCCGATGCTAAATAGCTGCAGGCGGGGCAGGGCCTGAGCAGCGCTTTCCAGCACGGGGGAGGAGCAGCCCAGCACGTTTGCCGCCTGCAGGAGGTTTAAGAACAATTCCTGCATGAGCGCCTGGTTCATGGCGCTGTACTGAGAAAGGGCAATCACCTTGCCCTCCAGCAGGTATTCGTTTTCCGGAGAGGTGGCCGGAGCAAAGATCAGCTTGCCCTGTTCGTTTTCCATTAGCTGGGACAGGCAGAAAGCAGCGGTTTCTTCCATGATGGGGAAGGCCGTTTCCCGGAGAAAGGCTTCATCCCCGGTGAACTGATAATGATCCCACAAATGCTGGCACAGCCAGGGCATGGAAAAATTCCAGCAGGCATACAGGCCGCAGCCCACAATGGAAGCCCCCACCGGGGTGCTCATGCGCCAAAGATCCGTATTGTGATGGGCCACGGTACCGGGAGCGTCGTACCATCTCCGGGCTGTTTCCCGGCCGCTTTGAGCCAGTTCCCGGATGAGACGAAGCAGGGGTTCATGGCAGGCGGCAAGGTTTGTCTGCAAGGTGGGCCAGTAGTTCATCTGGGCGTTGATGTTGATGGTATAATTGCAGTTCCAGGGCGGCGTGATGTAATCGCACCAGATGCCCTGCAAATTGGCAGCCTGGGTGCCCTCCCTTGAGGATGCAATGGTGAGATACCGGGCAAAATGAAAATAGAGGGCGTAGAGGGCATTGTCTTCCTTGCCGTCTTCGTGGGCGTACAGCCGCTGATCCGTGGGCAGGGAAAGGCCTTCGCCAAGATCCATTTCGGCAGCCTGATAAAGGGATTGATGATCCCGGATGTGTTCCGCCCGGAGGGCATCAAAACCCTTTTCCCGGGCAGCGGTCAGGGCATCCCGGCAGGGTTGTACATAGGGACGGCCATTCAGCACGGGATGCTGATCCCAGCCGTTGAAGGAGGTGCGGATGTCCAGATACAACGTGGCGCTGTCAGCACCGAACACGTGGATGCCGCCGCCCCGGCGGATGGCATAGCCGCCCTGCTGTTCCATTTCAGCCCGGGCATAAAAGCCCATGCCCAGTTCAGCTTTGGTTTGCCCCGGGGTCATTTCCTTGGAATTGCCCTGGAAAACGGTGGGATGATAGCGGCATACGGGCGCATTGCCTTCAAAAGCCAGGGCTGTATCTTCCATCTGCAGGGCTGCGTCCAACGCCGGAGACAGGCGGAAGGAAAAATCCAGCGCGCCTTGTTTATCACAGGTCAGACGGATTACCAAGCACTGGGCCGGATGGGAGATGAAGCTTTCCCGGGTATAGGTCACGCCGCCCACGGTATACCGCATGGTATGGACGGCGGTGCGCATATCCAGGGTTCGGCTGTAGTTTTCCGGGGGCTGGGCGTAATGAAAAGAAAGCTGCAGATCCCCGGCGCAAAGATACACCTGGCTCCAGAAGCCGGTGTGTTCCTGCTCCAGAAGACGCTGGGCCTCCAGGTATTTGCCCTGCATCGCCATGGCCCGGGCTTTTTTGAACGCTTCCGGGGCATTTTCCCGGGTGTACTGCATGGGATAGCCACTCCAGAGGGAATCTTCATTGAGGGAGTAACATTCGTTTTCCACGCTGCCGTATACCATGGCGCCCAGACGGCCGTTGCCGATGGGAAGAGCTTCGTTCCAGTTGGCGGCAGGCTGCAGGTAGGAAAGAATATGGCTGTTATCGTGCATGGATGATCTCCTTATCGGTGAATTTTCAGGGCGCCGGGCATCACTTTGGCCTGAGCGGTTTCGGCGGAAACAATTTCGCCGTCCACATTCAGCCGCATATCCGGTGCGGAAAAACGGATTTCTTTTGCCCGGAGGAAATGGGTTTCCGGGAAGCGGAGAATATGGCCTCTCAAAAGGCCGATCAGCCGCAGGGGAAGCTTGTACCATTTGATGCGGTCCACGATCACAATATCCAACAGGCCGTCATCCACCCGGGCATCCGGAGCAATCACAATGCCGCCGCCGATGATGCCGCCGTTGGCTGCGGCGATGACGAAAACGTCCTTTTCCTGTGCAGGCTGATCGTCAATCTGAATGGAAGCGTGGATGGGCCTGAAGCGGAACAGGGCGCATAATACTCCGGCAAGATAGGGCAGCAGCCCATGACAGTATTTTTTGGCTTTGTTGGCATAGTCCAATACCGCCACGTCAAAGCCGGTGCCGATTTCGTTGAGGAAAACCTCACCGTTGATCATCCCGGCATCGGTGGGCTGAGCCGGTTTTTGCAGGATGGTTTCCAGAGCCTTTTCCGGATCTTTATCGATGCCCAGGGTTTTGCGGAAATCATTGCCTGTGCCGGCGGGAATGATGCCAAGGGCCGTATCGGTTCCCAATAACCCCCGGGCCACTTCCAGGGCAGTGCCGTCGCCGCCGATGGAAAGGACGGTATTGGCGCTTTCATCGGCTGCAGCTTTGGCAAGCTGGGTGGCATGGCCGGGATGCCCGGTGGCATGGACGATAAAAGGCAGTTGCTTTTCCTGCAGGAGCGTTTCAATCCGTTTGCCGGTTTTTTCGCCCGTTCCGCTGCCAGCGGCGGGATTAAAGATGGTATATAACATGGATGCATGTGCCTTCTTTTCTGATGAAATCTATACTCCATATGATACAGCAAATTGCCGTTTGCGTAAAGTGGGCTGACGCATTTTCTGACAAAAGAATGGGATTTACGAGAAGAGAAAATTGTGATAGAATAAAAGAAAGTGGCAAACTGTGCCGAATGAACCCCGATGGAGGAGGAAGCAGAATGGATATCCGTCTGAAAGCACGCATGCAGCAGGTTCTGGATAAAATGACGGTGCCGATTACGGTGCTGGACAGGGAAGGCAACAGCCTGATTCCTGCCAGTGATATTCGTTTTGTGCTGCCCTCTGCCCTGAAGGAAAACGGCACCTGTTATCATGAAGGCCGCTTCTTCCATGTATGCACGGCTCAGCCCCAGCTGGTGCTGACGGTTACCTGCCCGGATACGCCGGCTGCCCGGGATTGCCTGCTGCTTTGCGATGCCATGATGGGCGCCATGGTGGCCGCCAATACGGTATCCAACGATATCCACCACACCTGGCAGCGCATTTTGCAGAACGAACTTTCCATGGCGGAAATGGACGTGCTGGCGGACGAAAACAAGATTGCATCCAAACTGCCCCGGTGCGTGCTGCTGATGCACATGGTGCAGGTGCAGAACCGTTCCGCATACGATATCCTGATGGATATCCTGCCCATGGCCGGAAGCGATGTGCTGGTGAATATGGAAAAGCACACGGCTGTTTATGTGAAGGACGTTTCCGGCCTGGAAGAAGAGGACGACCTGCAGCAGTTTGCCTGTGCCCTGCAGGAAACACTGATGAGCGAAACCGGCCTTGGGGTGACCATCGGCATCAGTGAAGTAACGGAAGATCTGGCCCATTTGCATCGGGCCTACCGCCAGGCGCGCCGTGCCATTGAAATTGGGCGGATCTACACGCCGGAGCGTACGGTGCATATGTACCGCACCATGTATCTGCAGCGTTTCCTTTCCGATCTGAACCCGGATATGGCCCGGCATTATTACAGCCTTTTGTTTAACCCGGCCACCAACCGGCTTTTCAGCGATGAAATGCTCTACACCATTGAGATGTTCTTCAAAAAAGACCTGAATCTTTCCGAAACGGCCCGGCAATTGTATATCCACCGCAATACGCTGGTATATCGACTGGATAAAGTGCAAAGGATGCTGGGGCTGGACCTGCGGAAATTTGACGATGCAGTGACCTTCAAAATTTTGTATGAAATGCGCAAATGCGGCAGTAATCTGGGAACGGAGCGCTGACAAAAGCGCCGATGAAAGGGAGCAGTAAGATGAAAAAGAGAGTATGGACGATTCTGCTGATTTCGGTATTGATGGTGTGCCTGGTTACCTTTACGGCACAGGCGTCCGGGCTGATGGATTTTTTCCGCAGCCAGGAAGAGAATGTGACCATCAGCCGGGAGGAATATGAACGGCTGAAGAAATATGAAAAGCTGGACCGGGTGATGCAGTATGTGAAGCTGTGGTATTACCAGGAGCCGGATGAAGATAAGATGCTGGAAGGGGCCATGCAGGGCATGCTGCTTTCCCTGGAAGACCCCTATTCTTTCTACTATAACCCCGAAGACTGGACCAGCCTGTGGGAAGACGATCAGGGCGAATACGCCGGCATCGGCCTGAACCTGCTGGGCAGTTATCTGGATTATTCGGTGACCATCATCCGCGTGTTTGATGATACCCCGGCCCAGAAAGCCGGTGTGCGCAAAGGCGATTTGCTGGTGCGGGTGGAAGATATCGAAGTGGATGCCTATTCCATGCAGGAAGCCGTGGACGTGATGCGCGGCGATGTGGGGGAAGAAGTGGAAATTGAAGTGCTGCGGGGCGGCGAATACATCACTTTCACCATGCCCCGGGCTATCATCCATGTGAACCGGGTGGAAAGCTGCATGCTGGATAACCATGTGGGCTATATTGCCCTGTATGAATTTGCCGGAGATTGCCAGACGGAATTTGGCAATGCGCTGACAAAACTGCAGCAGCAGGGGGCCAAAGCGCTGGTGGTGGACCTGCGTGATAACCCCGGCGGCTGGGTGGATGGTGCTGTGGAAATTGCAGATCTGTTCATGGACAAGGGCATGCTGGCCTATTCTCTGGACCGTTACGGCGCCAAGGATCCCATGAACACCAAGGATGGCAAGACGGAGATTCCCGTGGTGTTCCTGGTGAATGAAAACAGCGCTTCCGCTTCCGAAATTTTGGCCGGCGGCATGCACGATCTGGGGATGGCGAAGCTGGTGGGCGTGAAAACGTTCGGCAAGGGGGTTATCCAGAATGTGATTCCCCTGGATGGCATGAATATCGAAGCCTCCGAAGACGGCTTCCAGATGACCATTGCCCAGTATTATTTCCCCTCCGGCACAGCGATCCATAAAGTGGGCATCGAGCCGGATGTGGTGGTGGAAATGCCGGAAGAATTACAGAATGAATATTTCGAACTGGGCGATATGGCAGACCCGCAGCTGAAGGCAGCCTGGGAAGAAGCCGTGAAGATGATCAAGTAAAACATCGGAAGGGACAGCAAGGACTGTCCCTTTTTTGTTGCCCAAAAGCTGGGCTTGGGAACACTTTTTCTTGAAAAGAGAGGGGAAAAGCGGTATAATAAATAAGATGTGAATTTGTGGAGGACGAAGCATGCGAACACAGGATATGACCATCGGTAAGCCGCTGCAGGTGATCATCCGTTTTGCCTTGCCCATGATGGCGGGCAACCTGTGCCAGCAATTGTATACCATGGTGGATGCCTTTTTTGTGGGGCAATTTGCTGGGTTTAAAGCGCTGGCGGCAGTGGGCGCGGCAGATTGGCTCAGCTGGCTGGTGTTCGGCTTTGCCTGGGGATACACCCAGGGCTTTTCCATCCTTATTTCCCAGCGGTTTGGCGCGGGGGATCAAAAAGGCGTGAAGGTCTCGGTGGGCAATTCCCTGTCCCTCACGGCGATTATCTGTGTTTTCATTGCAGCGGTCAGTGTGGTGCTGGCGGAACCGGTGCTGCATCTGCTCAAAACCCCGGACGATGTGTTCCATGATGCGGCGGCGTATCTTTATATTCTCTTTGGCGCACTGCCGGTACTGGGGGCCTATAATGTGCAGGCCGGGATCCTGCGGGCGGTGGGCGATGCCAAAACACCCCTGTATGCCATGCTGCTGGCATCTTGTGTGAATATCGGGCTGGATGCCCTGTTTGTGATCGGATTTCGCTGGGGCGTGGCCGGGGCGGCTGCCGCTACGGTGATTGCTCAAGGGGTATCGGCGGTCTATTGCTTTATGGTGCTGCGTTCCATGCCCCAGATTTTGCCGGAGAAGGAAGATGTGCGGCTGCGGAAAGAAACGGCCGGTCAACTGGTGCGGCTGGGTACCCCCACGGCCTTGCAGAACGCTGTGATCGGCGTGGGCGGCACAGCCATTCAGCGGGTGATCAACGATTATGGCACGGTGTTTGTGGCCGGCTTTACCGCCACCAACAAGCTTTATGGGTTGATGGAAATGGCGGCGGTTTCCCTGGGCGGTGCGCTTTCGGCTTATACCGGGCAAAACTGGGGTGCCCGGAAATATAATCGCATCCGCCGGGGCACGCATTTCGGTGCGTTGGCCGGGGTAGGGGTTTCCTTCCTGATTGCGGGGCTTTTGTTTTTGCTTGGCCGGCCCATCCTGTCTCTGTTCATTGAGGCGGAGGATCCCAGGATCATTCAGGATTGTCTGGATGTGGCGCAGGATTATCTCAACGCCATGCTGGTGGGGCTGTTTACGCTGTATCTTTTGTACATTTACCGCAGCGCCCTGCAGGGTATGGGGGATACGGTGACCCCCATGGTCAGCGGGCTGGTGGAGCTTTTGATGCGTGTGGGCGCCGTGCTGGTGCTGCCCCTGTTTTTCGGGCAGGTCGGCGTGTATTTTGCGGAATTGTGTGCATGGGTCGGGGCGGCGCTGCTGCTGATGGCCGTGTATTATATACGGATTCGTTCTCTGCCCAAGGCGGACGGAACATAAAGGAGGAAAACACATGGATTTTGTTCAGATACTGGCGCAGGAATTTCATCTGCGGCCGCAGCAGGTGCAGGCGGTGATCGAACTGACGGACGCTGGCAATACCATCCCGTTCATTGCCCGGTACAGAAAGGAAATGACCGGCTCTCTGGACGATCAGGTGCTGCGTGAATTAACGGACCGGCTGGAATACCTGCGGGGATTGGAAAAGCGCAAGAACGAAATTGAAAAGGCATTGACGGAACAGGGCGTTTTGACGGAAGAGATGCAGGAAAAGCTGAATAAAGCATCCACCCTGGCCGAACTGGAAGATATTTACCGGCCTTTCCGGCCTAAGCGTCGTACCCGGGCTACGGTGGCCAAGGAAAAAGGGTTGGAGCCTCTGGCCCTGTGGCTGCTCATGCAGCTACCCGGCAGCAATGTGCAGGCGGAAGCGGAAAAGTACATCAGCGAAGAAAAAGAAGTATTGGATGCTGAAAGTGCACTGGCCGGCGCTCGGGATATTATTGCAGAAGCTGTCAGTGATGATGCCGCCCTGCGCAAGGATCTGCGGGCTTTGCTGCTCCGGGAAGGTATGATTGTTACCGCTGCCGCCAAGGAAGAAGACAGCGTGTACAGCATGTATTACGCCTATCAGGAGCCGGTGCCCCGGATGGCAGCCCACCGGATTCTGGCGGTGAACCGGGGCGAAAGGGAAGAATTCCTGAAGGTTTCCCTGCAGGTGAATGAAGAAAAGGCTGTCCGCACCGTGCTGAATGCCTTTGTGCGGCAGGAAGGCGAAGCGGCCAAGCAGGTGGAGGAAGCCTGCCGGGATGCCTGGGAGCGGCTTTTGTTCCCGGCGCTGGAGCGTGAAATTCGCAATACCCTGACGGACCGGGCCAACGAACAGGCCATCCGGGTATTCAGCCAGAATTTGCATCAGCTGCTCATGCAGCCGCCCATCAAGGGCAAAGTGACCCTGGGGGTGGATCCCGGCTTCCGCACCGGCTGCAAGCTGGCGGTGGTGGATGAAAACGGCAAAGTGCTGGAAACCGGCGTGGGCCATTTCACCCTGCCGGGGCAGACCTTCCAGAAGGAACAGTCCGCCAAGCTTATTAAGGCCATGGTGAAGCGCCATGGGGTCACTGCCATTGCCATCGGCAACGGTACCGCCAGCCGGGAAAGCGAACAGTTCATCGCTTCCCTTCTGCCGGAATTGCCCGGGGCTGCCTATGTGATCGTCAGCGAAGCCGGCGCTTCCGTGTATTCTGCCAGCAAGCTGGCGGCTCAGGAATTCCCGGAATTTGACGTGAGCCTGCGCAGTGCTGTGTCCATTGCAAGACGGATGCAGGATCCCCTGGCGGAACTGGTGAAAATCGATCCCAAGGCCATTGGCGTGGGCCAGTATCAGCACGATTTGAAACAGAACGAACTGTCCGGCGCGCTGGACGGCGTGGTGGAACAGTGCGTGAATGCAGTGGGCGTGGAAGTGAGCACAGCCTCTGCGGAACTACTTTCCCATGTGGCCGGCATCGGCCCGGCACTGGCGAAAAACATTGTGGCCTACCGGGAAGAAAACGGCATTGCCAGCCGTGCGGCCCTGAAAAAGGTGCCCAAACTGGGGCCGAAGGCCTTTGAACAGTGTGCCGGTTTCCTTCGGGTGGCGGATAGCAAAAATGTGCTGGATGCTACCGCTGTGCACCCGGAAAGCTATGATGCGGCCAAGCTGCTTCTGCAGGCACTGTCCATCGATATGAAGGAAGTAAAGGGCGGCGTGCCCGGCATTGGTGAAAAGGCAAAAGCCTTTGGCATGGAAAAATTGGCGGACGTGACGGGCCTTGGCCTGCCTACCCTGCAGGATATTGTACGGGAACTGGAAAAGCCCGGCCGTGACCCCCGTGAGGATCTGCCCAAGCCCGTGCTGCGCACCGACGTATTGGACATGAAGGATCTGCAGCCCGGCATGGAACTGACGGGCACGGTGCGCAATGTGATCGACTTTGGCGCCTTTGTGGATATCGGTGTGCATCAGGATGGTCTGGTGCATATTTCCAGGCTGGCAGATAAGTTTATCAAGCATCCCTCCGAAGTGGTGAAGGTGGGGGATGTGGTGAAGGTTTGGGTGGTGGATGTGGATATGAAGAAAAAACGCATCGCCCTGACCATGGTGAAGGACAGAAAATAAAGAATTTCCGGGGTGAAGCAGATGGACAGGATACGGGACAATAACCTGACGGTGATGGAATTGTTTTCCGCACTTTTGCACGAGCGGGCCTGTCCCTTCACCAAGGAGGAAGTGGAAAGCTTTGCAAAGGATGTGGGGATGGATATCCATCCGGCTTTTTGCACGCTGATATGCGCCGTATGCGGCCTGGACAGTGATCTGAACCCCCGGCACCGGCTGCTTGCGGAAAAATACATAACCCCAGCCCTGAAGCGGCTGGAAACCGCACCTTACCGCAACGATCCCTTCTATCAGCAGGTGCATCTGCCGGAAAAGACAAGGGGCGAATGGCAACTGACCCATCAGCAATATGCCCCTTACGAACTGTTCTGTTACGATGATACAAAGGATTTACCTGACGGCCGGGAAATTCCCTGCATCGGCTATTTCACGGAAGATTTCCGTTATCCGGCGGTTTTGCAAAAGGGCAGGCTTTGGATGGCCATCACGCCCAACGAAGTGGAGACTATGAAGGCGGATATTGCCGCAGCGCACGGCAACATTTTGGTGCTGGGGTTGGGGCTTGGTTATTATGCCTTCATGACGGCGCAGATGGAAACGGTATCCCGGGTGACGGTGGTGGAGTTGGATCAGGACGTGATCCGCTTGTTTGAAGAGGAGCTTTTGCCCCAATTTCCCAGTAAGGAAAAAATTCGGGTGATCCATGCCGATGCCTATCGCTATGTGGAAACGGAAGCGGCAAAAGAAAATTACGATTTTGTCTATGCCGATATCTGGCATGACGTGCTGGACGGCACGCCCATGTATCTGCGCTTCCGGGCAATGGAGAAGCATGTGCCCGGCGCCCAATGGCGGTATTGGGTGGAAAAGAGCATGCTGATTTGGCTGCGGGGCTTGATTCTGGAAGAGATGGATGCGGAGCAGGGCAGCCTGTACCGGTATTTTGAAAAAAAGCCGTCGGAGGCATACCAGGAGCTTCCTTTGCTCCGGCAGCAAACCTCTTTCCTTTCCCCGGAATGGGTGCAGGGACCTTGCGGGAACGATTGACAACGTAATAAATGCGTTTTATAATGGCAGTACAAAAATACAATCTATTAGAGAGTTGGGTACACCGTTCTCAGCGGTGCGAAAAAAGCGATGAGACGATTATTTGATCCGAAGAATTATGCAAAACTGGTGGATGATCAATACCGTTATTTCCTGCAGATGAAGCTGGCCTGTGTGCTGCTGGGGTGCACGGCGCTTTTGATGTCCGTGTTGAATCTGTTTACCAAGAACTGGGTTATGGCCGCGGCTACCGGTGCTTTTTTCCTGATCAGCACCGTCAATCTTCTGCTTCTGCGGCATTTTAAGCGCATGACGACGGCCAACCTATTGCTGTATGAAATACCGGTATTTGCCCTGTGCACGTTCTTTCTGGTGACGGGCGGCGCGGAAGGGTTCAGCCCCTACTGGATTCTGATCGTTCCCACCAGCCTGATGACCCTTCTTGGCAGGAAACGGGGCGTTGTGTTGGTGCTGAGTATCTGGGTGATGAGTATCCTGCTTTTATGGACGGGCTTTGGCAGAGAGTGGCTGCAATATGACTATGGCCCTGTGTTCTGTCAGCGCTTCCCGCTGGTGTATCTGGTGTGCGGGCTGACGGGCTACGGCTTTGAAACCAGCCGTTATCTGGCCCTGAAGCAGATGTACAAAACCCAGGAAGAAATCCGCATTCTTTCCGAAACGGACAGGCTTACCGGCCTTCGCAACCGGGCGTGGTTCCAGGAAAGGCTGGCCGATGTGTACGGTGTGAAAACTGATAAAGATAAGTGCGAAGCGCTGCTGCTGATGGATATTGATGGATTCAAGATCATCAATGATACCTATGGCCACAAAACCGGCGATAAGGTGCTGGTGGAAATTGCCGGGGTGCTCAAGGGCACCTTTGGGGATGATACCCTGCTCTGCCGCTGGGGCGGAGAGGAATTCCTGGCCTATCTGCCAACCTGTACTGCGGAAGAAGCGGAGGCAAAGGGAAACGAAATCTGCCGTCGGGTTCGTGATGTTCACACAGAATCCATGGACGGCCAGCCTTTGAATGTGACCATCAGTGTTGGGGTTATTGTGATTCCCGATGGGGCGGAAATCGCTGCCCCCGATGCTTTCATCGAAGCGGATAAGCAGCTCTATACCGCCAAACGAAACGGCCGCAATCAAGTTAGCATGAAAATTGAACAATAAAAGCATGATAAGACAGGCAGGGCATTCTGCCTGTTTTTGTTTGCATTTTCCTCTTCCAAAATGCGAACATATGTGCTATAATTGATGCGTGATAATATCCCGGGAGGAAATCATGGAAAAGAAGATTATCGTGCGCGGCGCACGGGAACATAATTTAAAAAACGTGGATGTGGAGATTCCCCGCAATCAGCTGGTGGTGTTTACTGGGCTCAGCGGTTCGGGCAAATCCTCCCTGGCTTTTGATACCATTTATGCGGAGGGCCAGCGGCGGTATGTGGAAAGCATGTCGTCCTATGCCCGCCAGTTTCTGGGGCAGATGAATAAGCCGGATGTGGATGCCATTGAAGGGCTTTCTCCGGCTATTTCCATCGATCAGAAAACCACCGCCAGGAACCCTCGTTCTACCGTAGGCACGGTAACGGAGATTTATGATTACCTGCGCCTTCTGTACGCCCGGGTGGGGGTGCCCCATTGCCCGGAATGCGGCAAGGAAATTCGCCAGCAGACGGTGGACCAGATGGTGGATGCCGTGATGGCCCTGCCGGAGGGCACCAAGCTGCAGCTGATGGCACCGGTTGTGCGGGGCCGTAAAGGCGAACATGTGAAACTTTTGCAGGATGCGGCCCGGAACGGTTTTGTCCGCGTGCGCATTGACGGGGAAATGTATCAGCTGGATGAAGTGCCGGAACTGGACAAGCAGAAAAAGCATGCCATTGAAATTGTGGTGGACCGGCTTGTGGTGCGCCCGGGTATTGAGCAGCGGTTGACGGACAGCCTGGAAACCGCCATGCGGGAAGCCGGCGGCCTGTGCGTGGTGCAGCTCATCCAATCCGGGGAAGAAATCACCTTTTCCCAGAACTATGCCTGCCCGGATTGCGGCGTGAACATTGAAGAACTGGCCCCCCGGATGTTCTCTTTTAACAATCCTTACGGTGCCTGTCCCGTATGCTCCGGGCTGGGGGAAACCATGAAGATCAGCCGGGAACTGGTGATTCCCGATCCCAGCTTATCCCTCAATCAGGGGGCGGTGAACTGCATGGGCTGGAGCAGCAGCGGTGAAGCCAACTCTACGGCGCATGCCATGTTCTGCGCCTTGGCCAAGCATTACAAATTCTCTATGGACACCCCGGTGAAGGATCTGCCGGAAAAGGTGATGGAAAAAATCCTTTACGGCACCGGCAGCCAGAAGATCAAAATTGAATTTGATTCCGGTACGTACCAGACCACCTATGAAGGGGTGATTGCTTCTCTGGAACGGCGGTATCGGGAAACTCAGAGCGACGGCATGAAGGCGGCCTACGAAGAATACATGGCCCACGAAACTTGCCCTGTGTGTATGGGCAAAAGGCTGAAGAAAGAAGCATTGGCGGTGACGGTGGGGGATGTGGATATCGCCACGCTGTCCTCTTTCAATATCCGCAAGGCTATGGATTTTCTGAATCAATTGCAGTTTTCTGAAAAGAACCAAATGATTGCTGCGCCCATCCTGCGGGAAACGGATGCCCGGCTGCGGTTCTTGTGCGATGTGGGGCTGGAATATTTGACCCTTTCCCGGGGGGCTGCCACCCTGTCCGGTGGGGAAGCCCAGCGTATCCGGCTGGCCACCCAGATCGGCAGCGGTTTGACCGGGGTGTTGTACATTCTGGACGAACCTTCCATCGGTCTGCACCAAAGGGATAATCAGCGGCTGCTGAACACCATGCGGAACCTGAAAGACCTGGGGAATACCCTCATCGTGGTGGAACATGACGAAGAAACCCTGCGGGCGGCGGATTATGTGGTGGATATCGGCCCGGGGCCCGGGGAGCATGGCGGTCACATTGTGGCCCAGGGTACCGTGCAGGATCTGATGAACGTGCCCCAGTCCATCACCGGCCAATACCTCAGCGGCAAAAAATTCATTGCCGTACCCCATCAGCGCAGGGTGCCCACCGGCTGGTTGACGGTAAAGGGAGCCCGGGAACACAATTTGAAGAATATCGATGTGGAATTTCCTTTGGGCGTTTTGTGTTGCGTGACGGGCGTTTCCGGCAGCGGCAAGAGCAGTTTGGTGAATGCCATTCTTTATGGTGCGCTGGCCCATCAATTGAACCGGGCACGGCAAAGAAAAGCGGATTTTGACGGCATTGAAGGCGTGGAGAAGCTGGATAAGATCATCAATATCGATCAGTCGCCCATTGGCCGCAGCCCCCGTTCCAATCCGGCTACCTATACCGGCTTGTTTGACCAGATCCGCCGGGTATTTGCCCAGCTGCCGGAAGCCAAGATTCGCGGATACAAGGAAAACCGTTTTTCCTTCAATGTGAAGGGCGGCCGGTGTGAAGCCTGCTCCGGGGAAGGCCTGCTGAAAATTGAAATGCACT
>JAFSGG010000008.1 GCA_017434775.1 Clostridia bacterium | reverse complement strand
TGCCGGCTTCCAGGGAACGGCGGGCTTCTTCGCCGTACTTAATTTGCTTTGCCATAAATCATTCCTCCAAGTGTTTCGTTATCAGGTATATTCAAGGGGATGCGTCGAAGGGTTCTCCCTTCGACTGAAATCCGCAGGAGTGGCTTTGCCGCCCCGAGGAGCGCCCATGGCGCTTCCTATATCATTTTCCGGCCGTAAACGCCAATAACTATTGGTGTTTACAGGAAAATGATGCATTCAAATGAAAGACCGTTTACGGACTTTCATTTGTAATTTTTTATTCCACGATAGCCAGGATGTCATTCTGGCGGACGATGATCATTTCCTTGCCGTCCAGCTTCACTTCCGTGCCGGCGTACTTGGAATAGATGACCTTCTGGCCCACTTCCACATACATCTTGATTTCCTTGCCGTCTACCATGCCGCCGGGGCCGACAGCCAGTACTTCCGCCAACTGGGGCTTTTCCTTGGCAGCGCCGGGCAGCACGATGCCGGACTTGGTGGTTTCTTCCATTTCTACATTCTTGATGACAACGCGGTCACCCAAAGGCTTTACGTTCATGATGGATCCTCCTTGATAATGGTTCGGGGAAGTTTAGCACTCGGACACATAGAGTGCTAAATATCTTCCATGCATAGTATATTACATTCTTCTCTTTTTCACAACCGCAAATTTTGAAAAAAAGCCGCTTTTTGCGAAAAAAATTCGTCAAAATCGTGTCTTTTGCCCTTTTTCTATCACTTGTATTGTATTTTGGTATACATATGTATGCAAAATTTGTCTCTTTTCGCCCGGAAAAGGATGTGATATAATCAATAAAGATAAAAAGCGCATGCAAAGGAGGGAGCAGGATGAAAAAGGCCATCCATCAGCGGCTGCTTATCTGGTACGATATCCACGGCCGTACCCTGCCCTTCCGGGGCACCAAGGATCCCTACCGAATCTGGGTCAGCGAAATTATGCTGCAGCAGACCCGCACCGAAACCGCCGGAGGCTATTTTCTGCGGTTTACGCAGCGGTTCCCGGATGTGTTTGCCTTAGCGGATGCGGAGGAACAGGATGTGCTGAAAATGTGGGAAGGGCTGGGGTACTATTCCCGGGCCCGAAACCTGCACAAAGCCGCAAAAAAAGTAGCCTATGAATGGAACGGCGTATTTCCGGCGGATTATGAACAGCTTCTATCCCTGCCCGGCGTGGGGGAATACACCGCCGCAGCCGTCGCTTCCATTGCTTTTGATCTGCCCTGCCCGGCCATGGACGGCAACCTCACCCGGGTGCTCAGCCGGGTGCACGGCGTAAGGGAAGACGTGGGCATTCCCTCCGTCAAGCGGCAGCTGCTGGCCCTGGCGCAAAAGGACATGCCGTCAAAGCGCTGCGGTGATTTTAACCAGGCGCTGATGGACCTGGGCGCCTCCCTTTGCTGCCCCGGCACACCGGATTGCGACAAATGCCCCCTGAAATCTCTGTGCGATGCCTGCCGGGAGGGGGATGCGGATCTGCTGCCCGTCAAGGCCGTACAAAAGCCGCCGCTGGAAATCGAAATGGCAGTACTGATCATCACCTGCAAAAACAAAATTCTGCTCAGCCAGCGGAAGGAAGCGCTGCTGAAAAATCTGTGGGTATATCCCCTGGCAGAAGACGTTTCCACCGAAACTGAAGTAAAAACCCCCCTTGGGAAAATGGGTTTAATCCCCCTTTCCATTACCCCGCTGGAACAGGCAAAGCACGTGTTTTCCCACCGCGTCTGGCACATGCAATTGTGGCACATTGAAGTAGAAGAAGCAAAAGAAAAAGCAGGGCTTTGGTTTACTTATGAACAAATGCAATCCCTGCCCATCCCCACCGCCGTGAAAGCCGCCCGGGCTGCAGCAGAACACATCCTGGCTCCGGAAGTGAATTTCCTGCCGCTGCAGGAACACCGTTCCCTGATCTGCGATACTGCCCGGGTCTATTGCGAAAGCTGGCAGCACGCCCACCGGGATCATGCCACCCCGGAAATGAAAAAAGAATACACGCCCGTATTTATGGAAATGATACTGCGCAGCCATCTGGACAGCGAAAAGGCCGTATACGCCCTGCAGGCAAACGGGCAGATTGCCGGGGTTCTGGTGCTGGATAAAAAAGAAAATGAACTATGCACCCTCTACATCCGCCCCGTAATGCAAAAACGGAACATCGGCACTAAAGCCGTGCAGTTTGCCATCGAACAGCTGGACAGGCACAGGGATATGAAAGTCACCGCGCTGGAAAAAAATCCTCATGCCACCCACCTGTATCAGAAAAGCGGCTTCACGCTTCCTTCCGCACGCACCCTGCTGAACAAAGAATACGATCTTTGGGAACAGATCCTCATCCGCCCGGGTGAGAAAGAATAAGGAGGAAAAAGAAAATGGAACTGTTGGGACAGAAAATTGATTTCCTTGGCGACAGCATTACCGAAGGCCACGGCACCAGCAGCATGAACCTGCGCTTTACGGAACTGCTCTCTTCCGAATACGGTATTCTCACCGTGAACCACGGCATCGGCGGCACCCGCATTGCCCGCCAGCGCACCCCTTCCCAGTATCCCGATCACGATAAGGACTTTATTTCCCGGGTACCGGAACTGGATAGCGATGCTGATGTGATCATGGTCTTTGGCGGCACCAACGACTGGGGTCACGGTGATGCGCCCCTGGGCACCATGCAGGACCGCACCCCCTACACCTTCTACGGCGCCCTCCACACCCTCTATACTTCCCTCATCACCCGCTTCCCGGACCGGCTGATTGTGGTGATGACCCCCCTGCACCGCTGCAATGAATGCGATCCCAACGGCCCCTTCGGCAAGCGCCCCGGCACGCTGAAAGACTATGTGAACATCATCCGGGAAGTGGCGGAATATTATGCCCTGCCCGTATTGGATCTGTATAAAGACAGCGGCCTGCAGCCGGACGTGCCCGTCATTCAGCAGCTTTATGTGCCCGACGGCCTGCACCCCAACGACGCCGGCCACGAAATTTTGAAAAACCTGATCTATTCTTACCTGAAAAACCGCTGACAGGAAAAAAGATTGCATCCCCCTGTTGTTTATGTTATAATAAACATGTATCGTCATTTACCGGCGCTACACCTTCAATTCCCCTCATCCTTCGGGATAGCGCATACACAAACGGAGGAATAGCATGTACAAACTGCTGATCGTCACGGATCGGGAAGATATCCGGCAGATGTTTGAAACCCAGATCGACTGGGCCAGCCTCGGCTGCCGCAGCCCTCGGATGGCGGATACCGCCGAAGCAGCCATTGAGCTGATCAATACCAAAGCTGTGGATGCCGTAGGCCTGCACCTGCCCAAAGCGAAAGCCGCTCCCCTGGTGCGTTTCCTCAATTACGGCCGCCCCAGCCTGCCGGTATTTACCGTATATTCTTCCCTGGAAAAGCAGATGAATGTGCTGAAGGATACCCGTCGCCTGCTGGACAAAATGCATCAGGATTTTGCCGATGAAGGCTACGATGAAGAAACCATGCTCACCATTCAGCGGGATGAAATGATCCACGGAATGCTGGCCGGTGATTATACCGAATGGGATCGGCTGCGCAGCATGCTGACGCTGACCCGTATCCGCATCAATGCCGAAGCCACCTGCGTGCTGTACGAAATTGACATGCCCCAGGGCGATGTATTTTCCGATCACCACTACCATGCCCAGCGCCGGCTGGAGCGAGCCCTGCGCAACAATTTCTTCGGCCGCTATGTGGATGGCATCTATTACGCCGTGGCGGTGCTCACCCCCCGGCACGTGCGCCTGGTGTGCATCCCCATGATGAACGAAGCGGAAGAAGACGCCGAAGCCTTCGCCGCCCGGGCTGATGAACATGTGCAGGATTCCATCAGCCGCATCCGGGAATACCTGGATCTGGATATGGAAGTAACGGAAAGCGCATGGCTGAACGGCCTGAAAGAATTCATTGAAAACGTAAAGTAACAGCCAACCAAGCCTGTAAGGAGGACGAACAAATGGGTATTCTGGATATTTTCAAGAGCCAGCTGATCGACGTGATCGAATGGAAAGATTCCTCTGCCAACACCATGGTGTACCGCTATGACCGGGGCGGCAAGGAAATCATGATGGGTGCCCAGCTGACCGTGCGGGAAAGCCAGGTGGCCGTGATGGTCAACGAAGGCCAGATCGCCGATGTATTCACCCCCGGCCGGTATGAACTGTCCACCCAGAACATGCCCATCATGACAGCGCTGCAGAGCTGGAAGTTCGGCTTCAACAGCCCCTTCAAGGCCGAAGTGTATTTCATCAACACCAAGCAGTTCCTGGATCTCAAGTGGGGCACCGCCAACCCCGTCATGATGCGGGACGCCGAATTTGGCATGGTACGCCTGCGGGCCCACGGCATTTATTCCTTCCGGGTGGCGGATCCCGTGGTGTTCCTGAAGGAAGTGTTCGGTACCAGCGCCTACATGACGGTGGACGGCGTGGAAGGCCAGGTAAAGCGTACGCTGGTTTCCGGCCTTTCCGATGCCATCGCCCAGAGCAAAATTCCCGCACTGGACCTGGCCGCCAATTATGACGAACTGTCCCAGTATGCCCTGAAGATGCTGGCCCCCCGCATTGAAAACCTGGGCCTGAAGCTGGAAAGCTTTGTGATCGAAAACATCTCCCTGCCCCAGGAAGTGGAAGAAGCCATGGACCGGCGCACTTCCATGGGCGTGGTGGGCGATCTGAACAAATACACCCAGTTCCAGGCCGCCGAATCCATGCGCGAAGCGGCCAATAATCAAGGCGGCACCGCCGGTATGGGTGCCGGCATGGGCGCAGGCATGATGATGGCCCAGACCATGCAGATGGCCGGCCACATGAGCCAGCAATCTGCTGCCCCCGCCGTCAGCGGCGAAACCAAGTTCTGCCCCGAATGTGGCCAGAAGATTCCCCGTACCGCCAAGTTCTGCCCCGAATGCGGCAAAAAGCAGTAATCCATATAATGCAAAAGCAGCTGTATCCTGAAATAGGGTGCAGCTGCTTTTTTATGCAAAATTGCCGCCCCCGTCCTGACACACTTTTGATGCAATATAAGAAAAATTTCCCGTTTCGTCACTTGATTTTTAGGGCTTCATGGTGTACGATGTATAGTGAGGAAGAAGGGGCTTCGTTATGGCTTATACTTCCTCAATGAATCCTGTTTCACCTTGTATAAAATAAAGAAAAGAGGTTCTGTGCATCATGAAGCAGATCGACTTGACCCGCTACGGCATCACCGGTACCACCGAAATCCTGCGCAACCCCTCCTTCGAAGTGCTCTTTGAAGAAGAAATGAATCCCGCTCTGGAAGGCTTTGAAAAAGGCCAGCTGACGGAACTGGGCGCCGTAAACGTGATGACCGGCATCTACACCGGCCGTTCCCCCAAAGACAAGTTCATCGTGATGGACGAAAACAGCAAGGACACCGTGTGGTGGACCTCTGACGAATTCAAGAATGATAACAAGCCCGCTTCCAAGGAAGCCTGGGAAGAATGCAAAAAGCTGGCTCAGCAGCAGCTGTCCAACAAAAAGCTCTACGTCATGGACGTTTTCTGCGGCGCTAATGCCGATACCCGCATGTCCATCCGTTTCATCATGGAAGTGGCCTGGCAGGCTCATTTCGTGAAGAACATGTTCATCAACCCCACCGAAGAAGAACTGGAAAACTTTGAACCCGACTTCGTTTCCTACAACGCCGCCAAGGCCAAGGTGGAAAACTACAAGGAACTGGGCCTCAACAGCGAAACCGCTGCCATCTTCAACATCACCTCCCGTGAACAGGTGATCCTCAACACCTGGTACGGCGGCGAAATGAAGAAGGGCATGTTCTCCATGATGAACTACTATCTGCCCCTGCAGGGCATCGCTTCCATGCACTGCTCCGCCAACACCGATATGAACGGCGAAAACACCGCCCTGTTCTTCGGCCTTTCCGGCACCGGCAAGACCACCCTGTCCACCGACCCCAAGCGTCTCCTCATCGGTGACGACGAACACGGCTGGGACGACAACGGCGTGTTCAACTTCGAAGGCGGCTGCTATGCCAAGGTTATCAACCTGGATGCCGAAAGCGAACCCGACATCTACAACGCCATCAAGCGCAATGCTCTGCTGGAAAACGTGACCGTGGACGAAAACGGCAAGTGCGATTTCGCTGACGATTCCGTTACCGAAAACACCCGCGTTTCCTACCCCATCGATCACATCAAGAACATTGTGAAGCCCGTTTCCGCAGCCCCCGCTGCCAAGAACGTGATCTTCCTCTCCGCTGACGCTTTCGGCGTGCTGCCCCCCGTTTCCATCCTGACCCCCGAACAGGCTCAGTATTACTTCCTCTCCGGCTTCACCGCCAAGCTGGCCGGCACCGAACGCGGCATCACCGAACCCACCCCCACCTTCTCCGCCTGCTTCGGCCAGGCCTTCCTGGAACTGCACCCCACCAAGTACGGTGAAGAACTGGTGAAGAAGATGGAAAAGAACGGCGCCAAGGCCTACCTGGTCAACACCGGCTGGAACGGCACCGGCAAGCGCATCACCATCAAGGATACCCGCGGCATCATCGACGCCATCCTCAGCGGCGATATCCTGAAGGCCCCCACCAAGAAGATTCCCCTCTTCGATCTGGAAGTGCCCACCGAACTGCCCGGCGTGAACCCCGCCATCCTGGATCCCCGGGATACCTACGCCGATGCTTCCGAATGGGATAAGAAGGCTCAGGATCTGGCCGGCCGCTTCGTGAAGAACTTCGTCAAGTACACCGGCAACGACGCCGGCAAGGCCCTGGTGAAGGCCGGTCCCCAGCTCTAAGGGTTCCACCCTTAAACCCGCCAAAGGGACAACGCCCCTTTGGAATCCCACCCTGCGAAATTGCCATGTGCGAACACATACAATTTCCGCATGAAACAACATATCGAGCGGCTTGCTTTCGGGCAGGCCGCTTTTCTTTTCCCGGCAGCAATGCCGGGATTTTTCTTTATAAATTGAGAATGATGAATTCAGAATGAAGAATTTCTGTTTGTTGCGATGATGTGAATGTCCATTCGCACATTCTCTTCACAGAACCGTAGGTGATCGTTCCCCCTTGTTTTGTCCCAACAAAAAACGGCTTGTTCCTCTTTCGTGAACAGGCCGTTTATTCTTCGTAGCGGTTGGGGTTATTCGTCTGCCCCAGCAGATAATCAATGCTGGTGTTGTATATTTTCGCCAGTTGGATGAGGATGGAGACCGGAATTTCGCAGGTGCCTATTTCATATTTGCTGTACCGGGTTTGTGAAATGCCAAGCAGATCTGCAAGAGTTGATTGTTTCCAATCATGATCCTCCCGCAAATCGCGAATTCGTGGATAGGGAATTTCCGCGCGCATACACTCACCTCGTTCCCTATTATAAATAAGCCGTTTCGGCTTATTGACATTTAAGCCGATTCTTCTTAAAATAAAGTTGAATCAAAAAACAGGAGCTGCACAAATGAGCAAAAACGGCTTCAACCCATACGACATCGGCTTATGCGATGCCATCTATGAAACCAATCTCCTTTTACAGCGTATCCAAACAGGCGACTATTTATTTTTCCCCTATCAGCGTGAACTGGACTGGAGCAATCCTTCTCTTCCCCTTTCTCTGCATGCTGATCTGATGGGATACTGCTACCGTATTATAAACATTCGGTATGGAAATTACTCCTCCCGGGAGGTATATCGGCTTCCTTCCATGACAGGCAAAAACATGATGGATCAAACCGACCGGGAATTAATCGAATTACACTACTGTCCGCTTTCGTTTTATTCAGCCGATACAAACAAAGTGTTCACCCTTCCCTTTCCCTATATTCCCCGTTTTGCCAGGCCCGTTTTGCACCATCCGGGACAGCCGGACGAAGGATACATCGTAAAGCCTTATCCGGAATATTTCGCATTAACCGCCCAACAACTTCGTCAGCTTCGCGATGAAATTGCGCAATATCAGTTGCGGGAAGCACAGCAACTGCAATCCTTCCAACGCTAACATTCCCCATCTTTCCACAAAAACTGCACCCCGGTTCGACGGTGAGCCGGGGTGTTTTTTTCTATACTTTTTGCAGGAGGGCGGCAATATGGCGGTGCAGGGGGAACAGTATTTTTTCATGATGATGCACATGCATTTTCTGTGCCTGATGGCAGCAAAAAAGGCGCTGCATCTGCCGCTTCGGCCGGGGAAAACACTGCTTGCCTGCCTGTTTGCCAGCCTCTATTCCCTGCTCTCGCTGGTTCCTGCGCTGCCGCTGCAAAGTGCGCTGCTCACCCTTTCCTCCATGGTGATGACAGCCGTCATCGCCTTTGGTAAAAACGGCTTTGCCGCCTGCTTGCCCATGGGCATTGCCGGGCTTTTCTTTGCCGGGGTGTGCCATTTTCTCTCCAGCCGCAGTCTGCCGCCCCTTTTGTGCCTGGGAGGGTGTACCCTTTTGTGCCTGGTGTACCGCCCCGGCGCTCCCCGGCAGCATACCACCCTTCACATCCTTTATCAGGGAAAAGCCTGCCGCCTGCCGGCCTTTTATGACACAGGCAATCATCTGCGGCACCCGGTCTTATCCCTGCCGGTGATCGTCGCCCCGGAAAGCAGGCTGAGCCCCCTTTTGCCGGAAGGCTTTCGTGCGGCGGATATCGCTACTCTGCCCTCCGGCTTCACCCTGCTGGCCGTCTCCACCGTAAACGGCAAAAGCCTGCTGATGGCTTTCCACCCGGATGAAATACAGCTGGAAAACGGAAAATGTATTGATGCCCTGATCGCCGTTACGTCGCGACCCCTGCCCCAGGCCCTTTTGCCCCACAATCTGCAACTCAAGGAGGCCCGCATCCCATGGAAAAGAAAGAGGTATTCCGGGAAAAGGTATCCCCCATCCGTCAATGGATGATGATGTTTTTTGCCCATCTGTATACCGGCAATGTGCACTACATCGGCGGGGCCGATCCCCTGCCCCAGCCCTTGACCCCGGACGAGGAAAAGCAATTGGTGTGCCGCCTGCATAAGGACGACGGCACCGTCCGCTCCATCCTGATTGAACGGAATCTGCGGCTGGTGGTATTCGTAGCCCGGAAATTCGATAACACCAACGTTGGGCTGGAAGACCTGATCTCCATCGGCACCATCGGCCTCATCAAGGCCGTCAATACCTTCGATCCGGACAAAAAAATAAAGCTGGCCACCTACGCCAGCCGCTGTATCGAAAACGAAATGCTCATGCACCTGCGTCATACCAGCAAGCTCCGCCACGAAGTATCCCTGGACGAACCCCTGCGCACCGACTGGGACGGCAATGAACTGCTGCTCTCCGACGTACTGGGCACGGAAAGCGATCTGGTCTCCCGGGGTATCGAGGAAGATGCGGAAAAGCAGCTGCTCCGCGCTGCACTCTCCCACCTCACGCCCCGGGAACAGCGCATTATGCACATGCGCTTTGGCCTGGCCGGGCACCGGGAAATGACCCAGAAAGAAGTGGCCGATCAGATGGGCATTAGTCAAAGCTACATTTCCCGGCTGGAAAAACGCATCCTCAGCCGCCTGCATACAGAAATGCTGAAAATTTCGTCGTAAGGGAACGTTTGAGGATTTTCACTTCGCACCATCATGTGAATGCGGAATTCGGAATGAAGAAGGAAGAATGGCCGTTGGTTTCAATGATACCGGGTAATGCCCGCCGCTTCATTCTTCCGCCACCGTAGGAAAATAACCGATATATTTATCCGCAGAGACCGTATGGGAGGGGCTTGCCCCTTCCTTTTTGTGTAGCATTTGTGTTGTTACAAGGGGAACGATGGAGGGGCGTTGCCCCCTCCACCCCCACAAGGGACGCCGTTCCGCAACCTCAATCTACGCCTTGGTCGCTGGCGCTCCCAATGCTTGTTTCGGTTGATTCATTCGGCTTCCTGCGGCTTTCAGCCGCTCCCTCCACTGGAGGGCCGGTCGCCTCATTCACCCTTGACCCTTCCTGCGG